>JBDSHM010000592.1:0-21866 GCA_039918495.1 Sulfuriferula sp.
CGCGGCAGCCGTGTTCGCCGCCAGTGTGGATGACCTGGCCGGGGTGGCAGGCATTACGCCACAAGCAGCGGGGCGAATGCGCAAGGTGCTGGATGTCAGCTGGCCTGGGAGACGTGCATGAACAATGCGCCATTCCGTTTCGCCCACTCTGGTCTTGGGCAATGGATGGAAGCAGCAGAGGCATGTCTGCGTGGATTGCAACCCGTGCCCGTGACTGCCAATCTGGGTTTTGTTTACGTAACTGATTTATATGCCAATCGGTTGCCGGAAATTCTCGACTACTTGCGGATACATAGTGGCGTCGGGCATTGGGTAGGTTCGGTGGGTATTGGCGTATGTGCCACCGCTCAAGAATACCTGGATGAGTCGGCTATCGCGGTCATGCTGGGCGAGTTTCCTGAAGACGGCTTTCGCGTGTTCGGTAATGTGACAGAACTCGCACAGATTGGTGAGCAAGCGGGTGGTTTTGAGGTAGGGGATCGAACGGCGCATTATGCATTGGTGCATGGCGATGCGCGCAATGCCGAGGTGCCCGATCTTATCGAGGCGTTGGCGGCACAGATGCAAAGCGGGTTTGTTACGGGCGGAATTACCAGCTCGCGTTTTCAGTCGCAACAAGTAGCGGATGACGTTGTCCATGGCGGTCTGTCTGGCGTGATGTTCGGCGCACAAGTCCCGGTGATGACACGTCTTACCCAGGGCGTTACGCCGATCGCTGCACCGCATCAGGTTACGGCAAGCCAGGAAAATATTCTGGTCGCGCTGGATGGCCGCCCGGCGTTGGACGTGCTGAATGAAGATATCGGTGAAATCCTGGCTCGTGATTTGAGTCGTGCAGCCGGATATATTTTTGCTGCGCTTACGGTTTCCGGCTCGGATACGGGTGATTATCTGGTCCGCAACTTGATCGGGGCCGATACCAATGAACGCCTTGTGGCGATCAGCGATATGGTGCCGGCGCAGGGTGAAGTTGTATTTTGCCGTCGTGACGCCAGTGCCGCGCGTGAGGATATGTTACGCATGCTTGGGGATATTAAACAGGCATTGACTGCACCACCGCGCGGCGCAGTGTATTATTCCTGCTTAGGGCGGGGTGCAAGTTTATTTGGTGCTGATTCGGTTGAGCTCAAGCTGATCAGTGAGGTGCTGGGTGAGTTTCCGTTGGTGGGGTTTTTTGCCAATGGTGAGATTTCGCATGATCGTCTGTATGGTTATACAGGCGTGCTGACATTATTTTTATAAAGAGGGGATTATTATGCTGAACACACAAAACCATCAGGAAGCTGCCATGATGCGCGATGAGGTGGAAATACTCATGCGCGAACGCGATACCCTGCTGCGGGTAACAGGCGCCGCTGCCGCATTTGTTGCCGAGATCGACAGTGCCAGTCTGGCAGCAGAAACCCTGCAAGCAGCTGAAATGCTGGCAGAGAGCCTCAATCTTCTGTCTGAAGACACGCTGCGTGAATCGCTGGAGGCGGTTAAAGCGCATATTGATGCGATAGCGTAACGGCGTTTGCATTAGCCACCGTTACCGACTCGTCTACGTATCTTTCATGTATCCGATTGTGCCCGCTCAGGGCATAAGCTAAAACATGCAAAAATTCCGGATAACATCTGCACTCGTTCCCAATATGCGCTGGTTCGCAGGAGTGCTGGGGTTGGCTGCGGCCTATATTTTAGTTGCGCGATTTGGTTTCTGGATGGCTACATACATGCATCCCGGCGTCAGCGCAATCTGGCCAGCCAGCGGGTTAGCATTGGCAGGCCTGATATTATTCGGCAGACGTTTATGGCCGGGTATTTTGTTGGGTGCGTTCATCGCCAACTGGCTCGACCTGGATTGGCGCATTGCTCTGATAATCGCTGCAGGAAGTACGCTCGAAGCCCTTCTGGCAGTTTGGTTACTCAATCGTTTTGACAGATTCCAATCCAGTCTTGAACACGTCCATGACGTGATCAAGCTGGCCTTGTTTGCTGCGCCAATCGCCTGTCTGGTAGGGGCTACGGTAGGTGTGGCTACACTTGCCATGTATGGTTCATTGCCAGAAGATCGATTGATGCAGGCAGGCTGGAGCTGGTGGCTGGGCGATATCATCGGATTTCTGTTGTTTGCACCTCCGATGATGGTGGGGTGGCACGCTTGGCGCTCGGGTAAGCGTTCCGTCCTGGCTCTCGAATTCTGGGTAGTGCTGGCGTTGATGCTGATATTGACCAGTCTGCCAATTGTGGGTCTGGATATTCTTCCTGGCCTTAACGGCGGACACTACCTGTTGTTTGTTTTTGTAATTTGGTCAGCATTGCGTCTGGGGTTGACTGCTACAACGCTGGTCACGCTGTGTGCCGCTGCACTGACCATGGCCCCTGCCATGATGAGCAATGGCGCATTGGTCGACTACATAGCCTATCCGCTATTTATGAATCTGCAGATCATGTTGATCATGATGGCATTGTCGGGCCTGCTGGTGGCTGCGGCGATCGCCGAGCGCAAGCTTACCGAGTGGCGTCTGGACCAATTAGCGCGTTTCGATCCGTTAACAGGACTTGCTAACCGTGCCGCATTTCAGGAGTATCTGGATCGCGTGACTGCCCATGCCCAGCGACATGGCGGGAACGTGGCACTGCTTTATCTGGATCTCGATCACTTCAAAAATATCAATGACACCCTCGGCCATCAGGCCGGAGACGATCTGTTACGCATTGTGGCGGCACGCATCAAGGCTGGGGTGCGTAATGAGGACTATGTTGCCCGGCTGGGTGGAGATGAGTTCACCGTACTGGTAGTCGGCAATCAAGCAGCCCGTGCCGCTGCTTCAGTCGCCCAAAAAATACTTGAAACCTTGAATGAGCCGATCAACCTGCTTAGCCGGGATTACATTGTTTCTGCCAGTATAGGCATCAGTGCCTTACGGGGTTCGGTTACGACGACAGGCGGTACGGTTGTTCTGGACGATGCCCAGGAATTAATGCGTCAGGCTGATACTGCGATGTATCGCGCCAAGCGGCAGCATGGCGGCTTTCTGTACTTCAATTCGAGCATGAATGTCGCTGGAAAACGCCAGATGTCGCTGGAAAGTGGTTTGCGTCGTGCGCTGGAACAAAATGAATTTGAAATGTACTACCAACCTAAAATTCATATTGCCAAGGATCATATTACCGGCGTTGAAGCACTGCTGCGCTGGCGTCATCCGCGTAACGGGATTATTGGGCCGGATCGATTCATTGCCGATATTGAAGCCACCAATCTGATCGAGCCTGTAGGGGAATGGGCATTGCGTGAGGCCTGCCAGCAGATGGCAGCATGGTGTAAAAAAGGACTGGATGGACAGCGTGTCGCGGTGAATCTTTCCGCGCGTCAGTTTGCTCAATCCGATCTGTTGCTGGTAGTGGATCATATACTACAGGAAACCGGGCTGCCAGCCAGTAAACTGGAACTGGAAATCAGTGAAGCCACAGCCATGAACGACGCTGTACAAACGCTTAAAATTCTGACTGCACTGAAACAGCGCGGGGTATATTTATGCGTTGAAAGTTTTGGTACCGGTTATTCCAACCTAAGCTATCTCAAACGTTTTCCGATTGACTCGATAAAAATAGACCATTCCTTTATTCATGAGTTGGAAAGCGATAAGGAGGCTGCTGTCATTGTCTCAGCCATAATCCAGCTTGCCCACAGCATGAATATCAGCGTTATCGCTGAAGGTGTGGAGACGACCGGGCAACGTGATTTTCTGGCGCGGCATGGCTGCGATGAGATTCAGGGATTCTTATACAGCATACCGCTGCCGGCAGAGGATTACGCAGAATTATTCTGTCAGCACGTCTGAGTCACACCGGTCATGTTCAGCACACTATCCGCAGGCAGCAGTAACTAGCCCCCAAAATTGGTCGTGTCTTTCACCACTTTCTGACCCGCGCTAACCCAGGCTTCAAACCCGCCCGTTATGGAGACCGGATTGGTATAACCCAGGCGCAGCAGACTGAGCGCGGCAAGGGCGGAGCGGCCGCCGGTTTTGCAGTACATAAGGATTTCGGCGTTTTTGTTGGAGAGGGCCGGATGGTCGCCCGTTTTGAATTCCAGTACCCCACGCGGAATATTGACTGCATTGGGTAAATGCCCGCCATCGAATTCGGCCGGTTCACGCACGTCTATCACAACGGCACCGCTGCCAATGCTCGCTGCGGCATTATTGGCGTCGGTTTCCTTGATCTGGCTTTTGGCTTCAGCGACAAGTTGTTGGGTTGTCATGCTCATTTGGTTCTTCCTTTAAGATAAAAAAATTCAGTGTGTATTGCACATGTGGTCGGCCACTTTGGCAAATGCTAGCGATAATTCGTCGCGTAATTGTGGATCCTGGACGACCTCAAGCAAAGCGGTATTCATGCATAGCAGCCATTGATCACGCTCGGATACGCTGATCGAAAAAGGCAAATGGCGACGGCGCAGCATGGGGTGTCCATATTCTTGAACATACAACTGTGGTCCACCCATCCAGCCGCACAGAAACTTGAATAGCTTATCTTCCGAACCTTGCAGATCTTCGGCATGCAGTTTACGAATCCCGTAAGACTCGGGCAACTCATCCATGACTTGATAAAAGCGTTTCACCAATGCACGTACCGCATCAGCGCCGCCGATACGGTTGAAGTGGTTGATGGTAGTCGCGGCTTCAGCTTGCATGGTTCTCCTGTATAACGCTGCGTAGCCCACGTCGGTGCTTGCATTACCTAAACACCTTGGGTGTGGCGATATTATCCTATTTGCGCGGGATGATGGCGAGCGTCTATCCTGCACTCCGATGGTTCTAAACTGAAATTGTCTTGAATTTTAGGTGCTTACTGTGGCACTTCTTCAACTTTAACCCACACGCCGCCCCGTCCTGCATTGGCGCTGCTGATCACGCCCGGTATCGCTCTGTTTTGATACGTACCTTGCGTATCGGTTCCGCCAATTTGCGTCCATTCTCCCAAGCGGGTGGTGATGGTCGTATAAAGCCGCTGCTGATCGATGACCCCATTGGCTGCCAGGCTGTCCTGTTGCGGACTGATTTCAAGCGTGACACGCTGGCCGTTGACGTGAGGCTTGGCATAAAAGCCGCTACCGATATCGCGATAGACACTGCTATCCGAAATGATGGTTCCGGCAGGTGACAGATAAACCTGATGCATCTGTATGGGTACGGAAACGCCTGCCTGAATATAGGCGCTACCGCCATCGACTACGCGTAGCATCTGGTTTGTGTGCTGATCCGAGCTGCGTTGGGTGTTGTCCATGCGTATGTCGGCATTGTTATTACCGTTGCGGAAGCTGGCGCTGAGGCCGTCTCCATGGCTGGGAGTCGATTGATGCCTTGGCGACCGGCCATCAATGCCGATATTTACATTTCCTGACAATTCGCGTCGTTCATTGTTTTGCTGACGGTTCTGGCTGACGTAAATCAGTAATTGACGTGCCGGCACATCTATTTTGGCAAGCGCAGCCTTGATCTGCGCACGATTGGTGCTGGATGCGCGCAAGATAATCTGGTCGTTAATACCGGTCATGACGCCGCCGGGTTCCAGGAGTGGACGCAGTGCTGGCAGTACTTCACTGGCACTGCGATTCTGCAGCGTGAGGACTTCCATCCCGTTTGCCTGTGCCAAAGATGGCAACAGGCACATCAAGGCGATGACAAGATACAACGCACGCACGTTATTTCTCCAGTGATTCTTTTTCCATCAAAATATAAGTGTTATAGGCATTGGGACGATTAGCCTGCGCAAAAGCTGGGAGCTTGGCGTACTTTGACCAGTCGGTGTGCGCATAGGCTTCGTCGAAAGGCAGCAGATTGCTCACGGCTTTGCCCATTTCAGTACGCACGTAAGTGAGATAGTCACGAGTCAAAGTCAGGTCTGTGAGGGGGGTGTCTGAAACCGCGCCGTGACCCGGCACCAGTATGCGAGGCTTTAATGCGATCAGTTTATTGAGCGATGCAAGCCAGGCTCTGCTGTCGGCATCGCCAATAAAGGGGACGCGTCCTTTGAAGACCAGATCGCCGGCATACAGTACGCCATCTTCCTGCACCAGCATGGCCATATCCTCGGCCGAGTGTGCCGGTCCGACAAAACGCAAGACAAAATGGACACCGCCCATTTCGAAATTGGTATCGCCATCCAGCCATTTGTCAGCGGGGGTGAGATGGGTGTTTTCATCTACCCAGGGAAACAGTACTTCTTTGCGCTGGGCCAGACGGGCAGCCGCTGCGTCAGTATTGATCGCACCCCGTCCATTTTTATGGGCCCAGATTTCGGCACCCAGTTCTTTGAATACCTGTGTACCGTAATAGTGATCGGCGTGGTAGTGACTGATAATGACGAGCTTGATCGGTTGCTGGGTGATTTTGCGGATTTGCTTGACCAGTTCCGCCGCCAGTGGCGGTGTGCCCAATGTGTCAAACACCACGACGCCGGCGGGGGTGATGACAAACCCGGCGTTGGACATGTAGCCTTCATTAGCAGAAGAAGCAGCTCCGGATAACCCACGTACGTAATAACTATGCGTACCCACTTTGATCGGCGTGACTTTGACACCGACAGAGGCATATTGGGCACCCTGTGCGAAAGTAACAAGGCAGAACAGGAATAGCGCGGCGATTATTTTCATGAGGTGTCCTCCTTTATTATCGTGTTTCAGGGCATTGTACGCGCGACAGTGGTTGTTACGATATGGTATCTTCCCACCTGTAAATAGCTTCCCGAGGATAAGTTTTGATCAAGAGAAATTGGTTTCCTTTTCTATTGGCGTTCGTGTTGCCGATTGTGCTGGTGTTCTGGTGGTGGGGCGGATTTAATCGGGCAACGATAGTGCAGACCGTGGCAGGCCCCTATCATTATGTGTATGCCGAACATATCGGTGATTACGGCAAAATACCTGACATACAAGTCAAGGTTTCCGATGCACTAAGAGCTCAGGGCATTGCACCCGGTGCGCCGATTGCCATCCTCTACAATGATCCACGCACCACACCGAAAAGCGATCAGCGTGCACACGTCGGCTATTTGCTGGCTCCTGGTGTGATGATCAAGGCGCCGTTGCAGGTAGGCGATATTCCGGCACGCCCCGTTCTTGAAGCTCGTGTGCAGGCCAGCTTGTTGCTGGCGCCGAGCACTGCCTATCAGGCATTGCACGATTACCTCAAATCCAGCGGCCAGGATATCCGCATGCCTACGGTAGAAATTTACGTGCCGGGAAAATCCATCAATCAGATGGGTGTGCTGACCGTGGAAATGCCGATTTGACCGACGGGCGGCGCAATGACCTTCTTTTCACTTCTCACGGCCTTTCTGCTTGAATACTTCCGGCCGCTGAGGTACCCGCTACCGCATTACCAGGTATTTTGGCGCTACGCGCATTACATCGAACGTCAGTTCAATACCGGGCCATATCAGTATGGCGTATTTGCCTGGCTGATCGCGGTATTGCCCGTTTTGATTGCAGTAAGTGCGGTATATTTTTTACTGGAGAATGTGAGTCCGCTGCTGGCCTGGATATGGAGCGCATTCGTGTTGTATGCGACGCTGGGCTTCAGATATTTCAGTAAAACCGGCGAGCGCATCGCACGTGCGCTGGAAGCCGATGAACTGGATACGGCGCGTACCATTCTGGCTGAATGGCGTGGACTGGATGCAAGCACATTGAATGCCGGTGAGATTGCCCGGCTCGCCACCGAGCGCACTTTGGAGAGTGCGCATCGGCAAATGTTCGGCGTCATTGTCTGTTTCGTGCTGTTGTCGCCATTTGGCCCCGTGGGTGCGGTTCTGTATCGTCTGGCGTCGATTCTGGGGCGCAAATGGGTCAGCACAACCGGAGGAGGGCAATTTGGTGAGTTTGCCGCGCGCGCATATTACTGGATCAACTGGATTCCGGTCCGATTGACTGCGCTCAGTTTTGCCGTCGCAGGTGATTTCGAGGATGCCATCTATTGCTGGCGTACACAGGCGCAAGACTGGCCGGATGGGGCTGAAGGTATTGTGCTGGCAAGTGGAGCCGGGGCGCTTGGCGTGCGACTCGGATTACCAATCAGCGATGCAGGCGGAGAAATATCTCGTCCCGAACTCGGTCTTGGGGACAGTGCCGATGCACAATACCTGAACAGTGCCATAAGCCTATGCTGGCGCGTACTGGGATTGTGGCTGCTGACTTTATTGCTGATTACACTGGCCAAACTGGCGGGATAAATTTTGCTCAACGCAATCTGGATCGGTTTTTTTCTCATTGCGTTTGTTTTTGCCGCAGTCAATTTGATATTTTTTGGCCAGATCGACAGTTTCGCGCTGGTCATGAAGGCCGCATTCGACGCGGCAAAAAACGGCTTTGAAATTGCCCTGGGCCTGACGGGCGTAATGGCGCTATGGCTCGGTGTTATGCGTGTGGGTGAACGTGCCGGTTTTTTGCAGGGATTGACCTGGTTGCTGGCGCCTTTGTTTCAGCGCCTGTTTCCCGACGTGCCACGCAATCACCCCGCCTTGGGCGCGATTACCATGAACATGGCAGCCAATATGCTGGGGCTGGACAATGCCGCCACGCCGATTGGTATCAAAGCCATGCAGGAATTGCAGACGCTCAATCCGGACAAAAAAACAGCTTCGGATGCGCAGATTTTGTTTCTGGTGATCAATGCGTCCTCTGTCACGCTGCTTCCGGTGACTATTTTCACGTACCGCGCCCAGGCGGGTGCACACGATCCCACAGATGTGTTCATTCCCATTCTGATTGCCACCTACTGTTCCACGATGGCGGGTTTGCTGGCGACCGCTTTTTATCAGCGTATCAATCTGCTGGATCGAGTCGTACTGGCTTATCTTGCCGCGATCAGTGCTGCGGTATTCGGCCTGGTAGCCTATTTTGCACATCTGCCGGCGGCACAGATGTTGAGCCAGTCGGCACTGGTGAGCAATCTGTTACTGTTTAGTCTGGTTGCATTGTTTATTGGCGGTGCAGCGGTACGTCGTGTCAACGCCTACGAAGCATTTATCGAAGGTGCCAAGGACGGTTTTCATACCGCCGTGACGATTATTCCGTATCTTGTTGCGATGCTCGTCGCGATTGCAGTTTTCCGCGCCAGTGGCGCACTGGATTTGCTGCTGCATGGTATTCGCAACGGCGTGGTGATGATGGGCTGGGACACCCGCTTCGTCGATGCATTGCCGACCGCACTGATGAAACCATTGTCTGGCAGCGGTGCGCGCGCAATGATGATCGATACCATGCATACTTTTGGCGCGGATTCTTTTGCCGGACGGTTGGCTTCAGTGGTTCAGGGTAGTACCGAAACCACTTTTTATGTCCTCGCCGTGTATTTTGGCGCAGTTGGTATCCAGCGCGTACGTCATGCGGTGATTTGCGGGCTGCTGGCGGACGTGGGTGGTCTGGCTGCTGCAATTGCAGTGACTTATCTGTTTTTCGGGTAATGCTTGCAGCAAGGGAGTGGGAGTTTTTTCTTTGCGAATCCAATGACGATTTTTTGGGAATTAATACGGTGATATGAGCGAATATTCAATTCTGGCGGCAGTGGATCTGGGTTCCAACAGCTTCAAGCTACAGGTGGCGCGAGTCGTGGATGATCAGATCTATCCGCTCGATGCACTCAAGGAACCTGTACGGCTGGCGGCAGGGGTGGATGAAAACAAACATCTCGACCTGGATTCACAGCAGCGCGCACTCGATTGCCTGAAACGTTTTGGCGAACGTCTGCGTGATTTGCCATTGGGAGCGGTACGTTGCGTGGGCACAAGTGCGTTGCGCGTTGCAGAAAATGCCGAGGAATTTCTGGAACAGGCAGAGGCTGCGCTGGGTTGTCCGATCGAGGTGATCGCTGGACGTGAAGAAGCGCGGCTGGTTTATATCGGCGTCACGCACAGTCTGCCCACCAGCACGCAAGCCAGACTGGTGGTAGATATCGGCGGCGGCTCTACCGAATGTATCGTGGGCGAGGGCTATACACCGCGCCTAATGGAAAGCCTGCATATGGGATGCGTCAATTTTACCCAGCGGTTTTTTCCGGGTGGGCGCATTGACAAGCATGCGATGAAACAGGCCGAACTCGCTGCCCGTGCCGAAGTGCAGACCATCGCTGCCAATTATGCCGGGCAATGGCAGGAAGCGATTGGCTCCAGCGGTTCAGCCCGTGCGCTGTCCGATGTATTGATGCAGAACGGCTGGGCCGAATCCGGTATCACCGCAACAGGATTGGTGGAGTTGCGAGCCCAGCTGATTCGCGCCGGCAGTCTCGACAAACTTGAATTGCCGGGTTTGAAATCCGAGCGCAAGCCGGTAATTGCGGGTGGTTTTGCCATCATGAGCGGTGTATTTGCAGAATTTGGCATCGAGCACATGATCGCCGCCGACGGTGCGCTGCGCGAGGGGGTTTTGTACGATCTGATGGGACGATTCCATCATCGTGACATGCGCGTTGCGACCGTGGAACAGTTTATGAGTCGCTACCATGTGGATACGCCTCAGGCTGAACGCGTGGCTGTATTGGCAGGCAAATTGTTCGATCAGATGCAAGCGAAAGCGGGAGAGGATATTGCCAGCGTGCGCGTTTTTTTGCAGTGGGCGGCCCAGTTGCATGAAATCGGGATTTCGATTGCCCACTCCGGTTACCATAAACATGGTGCTTACATCCTGGCGAATGCTGACATGCCGGGTTTTTCCCGTATGGATCAGACTTTGCTGGGCCGAGTGGTGCGCGCCCAACGCGGTGGACTGAACAAGCTATCGGAATTCCAGACCGATAATGCTGAACCGACCGAGCATGTCATCCGTATGGCCATACTGGCATTGCGCCTGGCTGTACTGTTTTACCGTAGCCGTGCGGATGTAGTACTGCCTGAGCTGGGCCTGACATGTCAGGGTTCAAGCTGTCGGCTTTCATTGTCTGCAGAATGGCTGGCCGACAACCTGCTGACGGCGACGGCGCTGGAAGAAGAGAAAGCTGATTTGAAGGCTGTTGGAATCAAATTGAGCTATCCCGACTAAACGCGTCAAATCATGGGCTTTGCCAGCAGATCCAGAAGTGCCTGCTGGGCGCTAAATGGCCGCGCACGACGCTGCGGACGGTGGCGATAAGAGCCTTGATGGTCCATCTCCCAAGCTTGCTGGTTATCTCTGAGATAAGGTTTCAGGCCTTCAGCGATGACGCGTTTCTTCAGACGCGGTTCAAGTATTGGAAAACACGCTTCTATGCGGCGGAAGAAATTACGATCCATCCAGTCAGCACTGGATAGATAAACGTGGTCAGCGCCATTGTCGCGGAAATAAAAAATACGTGTGTGCTCGAGAAATCGGCCAATTATGGAGCGCACCCGGATATTTTCGGACAGGCCGGCAATGCCCGGTTTCAATGCGCACACTCCGCGCACGATCAGCTCTATTTTCACGCCCGCTTGCGATGCTTCATACAGCGCGCGAATGACTTCCGGTTCAAGCAGCGCGTTCATTTTTGCAATAATGGCGGCAGGCAGTCCATTGCGTGCGTGCTCGGTTTCACGCTTGATGGCAGCAATAACCTGACTATGCAGCGTAAACGGAGATTGCCATAAATGCTTGAGGCGCGACGCCTTACCCAGCCCGGTGAGTTGGGTGAAGATTTCATTCACATCAGCACAGATCGCTTCGTTACAGGTGAGCAGGCCAAAATCGGTGTACAGACGCGCGGTGCGGGCATGATAATTACCGGTGCCAAGATGCGCATAGCGGCGCAATTTGTCGTCCTCGCGGCGTACTACCAGTGCCATCTTGGCATGTGTCTTGTGCGCAACGACGCCATATACGACATGCGCACCGGCTTCTTCCAGCTTGGCAGCCCAGTTGATATTGGCTTCCTCGTCGAAGCGCGCCATCAGTTCAACCACCACAGTCACCTCTTTGCCGCTCAGTGCAGCAGCAATCAATGCCTGCATCAACATGGAGTCGGTGCCGGTACGATATACCGTTTGTCGTATTGCCAAAACTTGGGGGTCGTCGGCTGCCTGACGAATAAAATCAATGACCGTCTGGAATGACTGGAATGGATGATGTAACAGGATATCCCCGCGCTTAACAATGCTGAATATGTCGCCTGGTTTGGTCAATGGATTGGGCAGACCGGGAATGAATGACGGGAATTTCAGATCGGGCCGGTCTACCTGATCAGGTATTTGCATCAGCCGCACCAGATTGACCAATCCACTGACCTGATAAAAATCTTCGCGCTCCAGATTGAATTGTGCGAGTAGAAAATCTGCCATTTCCGGCGAGCAGTTATCGGCGACTTCCAGCCTGACGGCATTACCGTAATGTCGATGCGGCAGCTCTCCCTGAAGGGCCTCGCGCAGGTTTTTGGTTTCTTCTTCGTCTACAAACAGATCGGAATTGCGAGTGACGCGAAACTGGTAACAGCCTTGCACCGTCATGCCGGCGAACAATTCATTGACATGCGCATGCAGGATGGACGACAAAAACACAAAACCATATTCACACCCGGCAATTTCCTCCGGCATGCGTATCACACGCGGCAATGAGCGCGGCGCCTGCACCACCGCGGCGCCGGAATTGCGGCCGAAAGCATCGCGTCCGGATAATTCCACCGCAAAATTCAAACTTTTGTTGAGCACGCGCGGGAAAGGATGCGCCGGGTCCAGCCCGATCGGGGTCAATACCGGCATCAGCTCACGGAAAAAGTAGGCGCGGATCCAGGCAGTCTGTTCTTCGCTCCAGTGAGTACGTCGCAAAAAACGAATGCCCTGATCGGCCAGTTGCGGCAGGATGGCTTGATTCAAGGCTTCGTACTGTCTTTCTACCAACGCATGCGCACGTGGAACGGCATCGCGAAAAGTTTGCCGGGCACTCAACCCGTCCGAGCTGACAGCAGAAGAATTCAGTGCAATGTGCTCTTTCAGTTCGGCGACGCGAACTTCGAAAAACTCATCCAGATTGCTGCTTACAATGCAGATGAATTTCAGCCGTTCCAAGAGCGGTACGCTGACGTCCTCAGCCTGAGACAGGACGCGTTCATTGAAAGCCAGGAGACTCAGCTCACGATTGAGAAAATGATCAGGATTGGTTGTGGTCATGCAGCATGTTATCAAAGTAAGGTTAATATCGTCATAAATGGTCGCTAAAGCGTGCCTGGTCGTTTATATGACTTTTGTGTGACAAAACCATGACACAAACAGCAGAACGCCAATCAGCCAAGGGTAGATCAACTTGTTTGTAGTGTAAGAGGATAATTTGAGTCTGGCGGACTACCGGTTTTAATCTCGTAACAAAGGAGCGCTAGCATGTACGATTTTATGGAAGCAGATATGGATTTGATTCTGTGGCGTCATGCCGATGCGGTAGATGGCCTACCTGATATGGGGCGTGAACTCACTAGCAAAGGGCACAAGCAGGCGGCACAAGTCGCCGCATGGTTGAATGCGCGCCTACCCAAAAACGCAGTCATCCTGACAAGTCCGGCGCAGCGTGCTCAGCAGACCGCCAAGGCATTGGGGCGACCTTTCGAGATGATCAAAAAGATCGCCCCGGGAGCCGATGCCATGAATGTCGTTCTTGCAGCCGGTTGGCCGGATGCGGGCGGCTGTGTGGTGGTAATCGGCCATCAGCCCAGTCTGGGGCAAACGGCTTCGCTGCTGTTGTGTGGAGCCGAATCGAATTTTTCGATCAAGAAAGGCGGATTGTGGTGGCTTACCAATCGAGTGCGTCAAGCCACGCAACAAACCATGGTGCGCGCAGTGATAACACCTGAATTGGTCTAGGTTCCCGGGTTGCGTGCGCATTGCGCGTGAATACGCTGCAATACGGCCATTAGCATCGTCATCTTCTTCGCATTGGATGTGACAGGATTTTAAGGCAGGCAACGCAGCGTGCGACGCATGCTGGAAAAATCGTTCACCAACCGAATTCTCGGTATTTTATATCAGTCATGTGGTTCCCATTTCTGGACATCCTCGTCGGTCCGGTCGTGAATAATGCGTGCATATCACTCTGGTTTCCGGAGGCGATGTTATCGGGTAAACTGGCCGGATTTCAATTCAAGCGGATAATGGCATGTTAAAAGGCAGTTTGGTCGCCATTGTGACGCCCATGCAGGACGACGGCAGCCTTGATCTGGTGCGCATGCGCGCGCTGGTGGATTGGCATGCAGCGCAGGGCACGGATGGCATTGTAGTGGTAGGCACGACAGGTGAATCACCCACGGTGAGCTATGAGGAGCATTGCGCACTGATTCGAGCGGTGGTGGAGCAGACTGCGGGTCGTATGGCGGTCATTGCGGGTACCGGGGCAAACTCGACGTCGGAAGCCATCGAATTGACGCAGTGTGCCAAATCGGCAGGAGCGGATTATGCGCTGTCGGTAGCGCCGTATTACAACAAGCCGACTCAAGAGGGTTTGTATCAGCATTTCAGGGCGATTGCCGAAGCCGAGGATTTGCCGCTGATACTCTACAATGTTCCAGGACGTACAGTGAGCGATATCAGCAATGACACTACATTGCGCCTGGCCGAGGTGCCCGGTATTGTCGGCATCAAGGATGCAACCGGCAGTATTGAGCGTGCCACCGATCTTATCCTGCGCGCCCCGGCTGATTTCGCTTTGTATACCGGCGATGATGCGACCGGGCTTGCATTCATGCTGATGGGCGGACATGGGGTAATTTCGGTTACTGCCAATGTCGCACCTCGCACCATGCATGAAATGTGCGTTGCAGCCTTCAATGGGGAACTGCAACTCGCTCGCGAACTCAATCAGAAGCTGTTCGGCCTGCATCAAAAGCTCTTTGTCGAAGCCAATCCGATCCCGGTGAAATGGGCGTTGGCCGAGATGGGACTGATTGGTGCCGGAATACGGTTGCCGATGACACAATTGTCCGCAGAACACCACGATACATTGCGCCGGGCCATGCGCCAGGCCAATGCCATGCAATAAGTATTTTAAGGATTGATAAAGCCATGAAATGTAGCAAATTGTGGATGACGCTGGTTAGCGCGCTGGTGACATTGAGCGTTGCCGGTTGTGGCAGCATGGATATGCTGAAATCAAAAAAAATCGATTATAAATCCGCGAGCACGGTGCCTACGCTGGATGTACCTCCCGACCTGACTGCGCCGACCGCCGATACGCGCTACCAAGTACCAGATCTGAATCCGCGCGGCAGTGCCACGTATTCGGCATACCATGCGGAACGCAGCGAAAATGCAGGCAGCGGGAAAAGTGATATTTTACCCACTGAGAGTAACGTACGTATCGAGCGCGCCGGCAGCGAGCGCTGGCTGATCGTCAATATGCCACCTGAAAAAGTCTGGCCGATCGTCAAGGATTTCTGGCAGGAAAATGGCTTTGTGATTAACGTCGAGGACCCCCAGACCGGCATTATGGAAACTGACTGGGCCGAAAACCGCGCCAAAATCCCTCAGGACATGATCCGCAACTTACTGGGTAAAGTAGTGGACAATCTTTACTCTACGCCTCAGCGCGATAAATTCCGTACCCGACTCGAACGCACCACCAATCCGCCGGGTGGAACCGAAATTTATATCAGCCATCGTGGGATGGTCGAGGTATATACGGGCAGTGGTTATGATGCCAAAACTACGGTATGGCAACCACGACCAGCTGATCCGGGACTTGAAGCCGAAATGCTCAGCCGCCTGATGGAACGTTTTGGCGTAGCGAAAGCGCAGGCCAAGGCAATGCTGGCCGAGCAGAATCAGCCTGATCGTGCCAAACTATCCAAGGCGGTGGATGGCTCTCCGATTCTGGCGCTCGCCGATCCATTTGATCGCGCCTGGCGACGTGTAGGTCTGGCGCTGGATCGTATCAACTTCACTGTGGAAGATCGTAATCGTGCCAAGGGTATTTATTACGTACGTTATATCGATCCTCAGGATGATGTTGAAACCAAACAAAGTACGGGCTTCCTGAGCAAGCTGGCGTTCTGGCGCAGTTCCAAGAAAACCGCTGCAAATGGGGATCGATATCAGATTGAAGTTTCTGAAAATCAGGCGGCCAACGGTTCCGATGTGCGCGTTTTGACTGACAAGGGTACGCAGGCGAAACCGGAAACAGCGAACAGGATATTCAAGCTGTTGCTCGAACAGCTCAAGTAATGCGTTTTGCGTCACTCGGCAGCGGCAGCGAGGGCAATGCCCTGGTTGTCGAGGTGGGGCGTACACGCATCATGCTCGACTGCGGCTTCGGTCTGCGTGACACGGTACGCCGCCTGGCTGCCAAGGCGCTTTTGCCTGAAGATGTGGATGCCATTGTCATCACTCATGAGCACAGCGACCACATCAGTGGCGCGGCACGTCTTTCCCGTAAATACGGTATCCCGGTATGGATGACACGGGGCACGCTGACTGTGTTTCGCAACCAGTGCGCACAATTACCCGAGGTGAACGAATTCGATAGCCATACTGCTTTCGCTATTGGTGATATCGAAATTCATCCTTTCCCGGTTCCACACGATGCGCGCGAACCGGTGCAGTTTGTGTTTGGCGATGGCGCGTACCGGCTGGGTGTGCTTACTGACGTGGGGGCTTCGACTGCGCATATCGAAACCATGCTGTCAGGTTGCGATGCATTGGTGCTGGAGTGTAATCACGATCGTGATCTGCTCGATAACAGTACGTATCCGCAAGGACTGAAACGCCGCATCGCTGGACGTTTTGGTCATCTCGACAACCAGGCAGCCGCAGCGTTGTTGTCCAAGCTGGATAACTCGCGGTTGCAACACCTTGTTGCTGCCCATTTGTCCAAACACAACAATACGCCACAGTTGGCATTGCAGGCGCTGGCCGGAGTATTGGGCTGCACGCCGGGCTGGTTCACTCATGCCAGCCAGGATGATGGTTTTGACTGGCGCGAGTTGCGTAGCGCGTGATTCGTCAGAGGCAAATGCAAACATCACCGCCGATTTCCCCCCGACTGGTTGGCCTGTTAGCTGTAGCGGCAGGGGCAACCGTGGCAAATCTCTATTATAGCCAGCCCTTGCTGGTCGAGATTGCAACCGAATTTAAAGTCCAACCGGCAGCGGCGAGTGTGGTGCCGACCGCCACCCAGCTTGGTTATGCAGCCGGTTTGCTGCTGCTGGTCCCGCTTGGTGACAGCATGGAGCGTCGTCGTCTGATCGTGGCGACGACGCTGTGTTCAGTGTTGATGCTGTTCGGTGTCGCGTTCGCGCCCACGCTGGGCTGGTTGACCTTGGCAAGTTTTCTGCTGGGAGCGGTGAGTGTGGTACCGCAGTTGGCGGTGCCCTTTGCAGCACATCTGGCGGCACCCGATCAGCGTGGACGGATTGTCGGCATCGTGATGAGCGGGCTGCTGGTGGGTATCCTGCTATCGCGTACCCTGAGCGGCTGGATTGGGGCTTATACAGGTAGCTGGCGCGATATCTATCTACTGGCAATCGGGGTGATGCTGATGCTGGCGATACTGTTGCAACGCACATTGCCACGTTTGCCGCCGAGCCGGCCGATACCCTACACGGCGTTGTTGGCTTCGTTGATTCATCTTGTGCGTAGCGAACCGGTGTTGCGCCGCCATGCGTTGGTGGGCGGATGTGGGTTTGCTACGTTCAGCGTATTTTGGACCACGCTGGCATTTCATTTGCATCAGTTGTCCCCCGACTACGGTAGCGAGGTAGCAGGGATGTTTGGCCTGGTCGGCGTGACGGGCGCCCTTGTTGCGCCATTGGCCGGACGACTTGCTGACCGTGTGGCGGCGTCCGTTTTGAACGGCGGGGCTTTGCTCCTGATATTACTTGCGTTCGTGTTGATGGGATTGACTGGCGCGACCCTACTGGGACTGGCGC
The DNA here is from genome assembly GCA_039918495.1 of Sulfuriferula sp. GTDB lineage: Bacteria > Pseudomonadota > Gammaproteobacteria > Burkholderiales > Sulfuriferulaceae > Sulfuriferula. Next base: position 17,835 of record JBDSHM010000592.1, read on the forward strand.
TAGGTGTGATGCTGCTGGATGCCGGTGTGCAGGCCAGCCATTTGTCCAACCAGACACGCATTTATGCGCTCCACCCCGATTTGCGCAATCGTCTCAATGCGGTTTATATGGTGACTTACTTCCTCGGCGGTGCGGCAGGTTCTGCGCTGGGCGGATATGCCTGGCAGCATGAAGGATGGCTTGCAGTCTGTGCCGTGGGTGCCGGGTTTGCAGTGGCTGGCATAGTTGCATTGTTTGCAATCGGACGTGCCAATCCGCTACCGAACTGACAGACAGTATGCGTATGCTGTACAATAAGCGCTTGATTTATCAGGAGCAATACGCATGGCTTTTTCCGATCTCGGCCTGGTGCCAGAGATACTCCGCGCTGTAGAAGAGTGCGGCTATACCGAACCCACGCCAGTTCAGGCGCAAGTGATACCGGTGGCGCTTACTGGTTGTGATGTGATGGCCGGCGCGCAGACCGGCACCGGCAAAACCGCCGGATTTACCCTGCCGCTACTGAGCCGTCTGGCTCCCTATGCCAGTTCCAGTCCCTCTCCCGCACGCCATCCAATCCGTGCGCTGATCCTTACTCCTACACGGGAACTGGCGATGCAGGTGGAAGAGAGTGTTAACCGCTATGGAAAATACCTGCCAGTGCGCATCAGCGTGGTGTACGGAGGCGTGAACATTAATCCCCAGATAGATGCGCTGCGCAGCGGAGTCGATATTCTGGTTGCGACACCTGGCCGCCTGCTTGATCACGTCCAAAACAAAACGCTCAATCTTTCACAAGTGCAAATGCTGGTATTGGACGAAGCGGATCGTATGCTGGACATGGGCTTCATGCCCGACCTGCGCCGCATCATTGCGTTGTTGCCGGCGGCAAGACAAAACATGATGTTCTCCGCCACTTTCTCAGGCGAGATCAAAAAGCTCGCTGACAGCATGATGAACAACCCGCAGCTGATTGAGGTGGCGGGGCGTAATACCGCCGCAGAAACGGTGACGCAAAGCGTAGTACCGGTGCACAAGGAACGCAAGCATGCGCTGCTGGCGCATCTGATCAAAACCCGTGAGCTACGCCAGGTGCTGGTATTCTGTGGTACCAAAATCGGCGCCAACCGTTTGGCGCAGCATTTGTGCCGCGATGGTATTCCTGCCAATGCCATTCATGGCGACAAAACGCAACAGGCGCGGGTTGAAGCGCTGGATCAATTCAAGCAGGGCGCGATACAGGTACTGGTGGCTACAGATGTGGCGGCGCGCGGTCTGGATATTGATCAGTTGCCCTGTGTGGTGAATTACGATCTTCCCCATGCTGCAGAAGATTACGTGCATCGCATTGGTCGTACCGGTCGTGCGGGTGCCAGCGGCATCGCTTTGTCGCTGGTGGCTGAAGACGAGTTGCGTTATCTGGCTGATATAGAGCGACTGCTGAATACCAAAATCACTTCCGAAATCATCCCCGGTTTTGAACCTGAGCTGGGCGCCATGCCTGAGTCGGCGCGTTCGGCACGGCCGCCGCGTGCGCGTAGCGAACGCCCTGCGCCGCCTGCACGCGAGCCGTTGGCAGGCACGCCTCCTGCGCGGCGCGAACGTGAGGACATCGAGGTGCCGGATACGCCACTCAGTGTGCGCGCCAAAGAATCCACCGGGAGTGCCCGCAAACAGGTCGCAGCGTTATTCAGGCCACCAGTTAATTCGACCCGCTAATACACGACTGCAATGATTGAGCTGGTTGTGGTGGCCGTGCTGGGCGCACTTGCCTGGTTTTGGCTGGACAGCCTGAAAACGCGTGAAATCGCCATTGCAGCGGCCAAGCGCGCTTGTGACGCGGATGCGGTTCAACTGCTTGATGATACCGTGGCAATGGCTTCGATACGCCTTGCACGCAATTCCCAGGGGCAAGTCAGCCTGCGTCGTTTCTACCGTTTCGAGTTCAGCGATACCGGGGATAACCGTCGCGGCGGCATGGTACTGATGCTGGGCAGTATCGTGGAAAATATCAGGCTGGAGAATATGTGGATGGTTTAGCATAGGCCTGCATGCAACGCCCGCCCCCACTGTAGGTAGTGCTATCTCTTGTCTGGTCGGCTATAGATAGCACTACGGAAGTGCGAGTTAGAATTCGTATTCCACCTGCATTCTGAAGGTATTGTGAGGCGTCGCTTGGGTAGTGCCAATCAACCATGCGGCGTTGTATTTGATGGCCTCGCGCCCCCCTTGTCGCAAAGGAATTTTGCCGAAAACGGCAGGACCGAGATTATGTTCCTGTTCCGCGGCAGGCGACCATTTATTCCAGACGCCCATTTCCCCAAAACCCTGCAAGCCGAACTCGAGTTGCTGTTTCCAGCGATATTTTGCCTGCCATTGATACTGGAATACCGTGGTAGTCGCGCCATTGCTGCCGCCGAATTTACTTTCCAGTAACAGATTTCCATTGAGTTGCAGTTTGTTTATTTGCGTCTGAAACAAAGGCCCTATCTTGAATTCGGAGGGTTCGCCATGAAGATTAAGCGGATATTCCAGTTCCGTGATCAATCCAACATCTACTGGATATTTCCCGGTTTCGGTAAGCTGAAATTTATTTTCCCATTCCAGAATATTCAATCTTGGGTTCGCACCCGACTGTTCGGTTTTCAAATACACCTCGGTAAACCAGTACGGTGTGGCACCGTATCCGAACCCTAACGAGCCTACTGTCTTGGTGTCGCCAGAAGCTTGCTTGGCAGAACCGAATTTGAAGTCAATCTCCTTTTCCCCATGCTCGACCATGGGGGTATAAACATAATCGGCAGGCCCGGCGAATACCGGTGCACAAATGAATATGCCGAGGAAGAGAGCAAGACTGCCGTGTTTCATTTACCGATTCCTTTTTTGACAGTGGATTGAAGCTGACGCGAGGCCCATTTCATGCCCAGTGCAATAATGACAAGGGTGAAAACATAAAAAATCAGTTGCATGCCTGCTGGTCTCGGGTCGTAACCGATCAGGCTGTGCAGCAACATGCCCGGTATGGTATTCATGGGCAGCAGGGCGGACGTGTCCCAGATCGGTGCGGCCAGGCTCGGCAATAAATCGGCTTGAATCAGAAAATGTGCAGCTTGTGAGGCCATACCCGCAGCCAGAAGTAGTACCAGCACGCTGGTTGCAGTAAAAAACCAGCGCATTGGCACACGTAGCAGACCGGCATATAGCGTGTAGCCGACTGTTATTCCAGCCACAGCACCCGCTAAACCACCCAGTAACAGGGTAGACGTATCTGCGCCTTGAGACGTCGAGATGCCATACAGAAAGAGCACGGTTTCTGAACCCTCGCGCAATACCGCCAATCCGACAACCACGAGCAAAACGGATAATTCCTGCTGCCCATCCCGTATAGCTTTGCCCACATTTTTCGCCTCGGTAGCCAAAGCCGCTCCGTGAGTGGACATCCAGATGTTGTGCCAGGCAAGCATCAACACGGCAATACCCAATACCGATGCATTGAATAATTCTTGCCCGATGCCGTTTACCATGCCGGCGATCATGTCTGTAGACGCGGCTATCAGCGCGGATCCGACCAAGCCTGCCAGCACGCCCGCGCCTAACCAGCGGTTACGACCCGGTATCGAGCGCGTCGCTGCTGCAATAATGCCGATGAGAATCGCAGCCTCAAGCACTTCGCGAAAAACAATAATGGCGGTTGCGAACATTTGGGTTTTCCTAGGGTTACTTGGCGACAATCACGCCTTGAGCAGTTTTGGGATTGAACTCGCCGAAAAAGCGGTAACGACCGGGTGCGAGAGGACCGATGTAGATTGTGGTGGAGGATTTACCGGCAATTATTTTTTCGCGGTTGAGGTCGTAGCTTTCGAATTCCTCGGGCGTGCTATCGCGGTTTTCAACTGTAAGCCTGATTTTTTGCCCTGTCGGCACGGCAAGCTCTGCCGGTTGAAAGCGATGGTCCTGTATCACCAAGGTGTATGCGCTATCCGCTGCTATGGCTGCCGGAGCAGAAATCAGGGCTGCTGTGATAATGACAAGGGCACTGGCTTTTGAGTTAAC
>JBDSHM010000593.1:0-2023 GCA_039918495.1 Sulfuriferula sp.
AATTGTTCTGGGTTTCCGCCCTGCTGTTTATCGCACTTATCGGCTTAATCTGGCTGGCACGACCGGCCAAGGCTGGGCCGCCTTCTGTAGAGGCTTCGGCGGCACATTGAATTTTACAAACAAATCAGCTCAAACAACAAGATTGCTTCGGCATACCTTGTAAGAAAAGACGTATTCACCCGACTAAAATACATCCACTCTCTGAAGATCGGAACGATCTTTTCAGCTGTCCGAATGTCAACGCTTGAGTAAGCGTCTGTATCAATTCTATTTTCATGGAGAATACTTTGAGAAACAATACATTGTTCCAACCAGCGGAAACGCGAAAAATCGGCATCATCAGAAGAACTTTTTTGTCACTCGCAGCCATGCTTTTTCTGGCTCTGCTCGCCCCGGGAGCGGCGACGCAATCAAGCGCGTCAGATACCGAACCATCCGGCATGTCGGTACATCAGTTAGCACTTGATAAAACGCTGAATGCGGCAAAAGATGCGACCTGGATTGCGGAGGGCAATGGCGCGCGTCTGGTTTATATTTTCTTTGACCCAGAATGCCCATATTGCCATAAAGTCTACCAGACGACTCGCCGCTGGATTGGTAAAGACGGTCTGCAGTTTCGCTGGATTCCAGTAGGGATACTGATGCCAAGCAGCGCAGGCAAAGCGGCCGCTATTCTGGAAGCGAAAAACCCGTTGGCGGCATTCCATAAAAATGAAGACGAATTTGGGCCAGCGCCCAAATTTGGAGGCATTGCCGAGACTATTCCTTCCGCACAATCCACAAAGCGCTTGCAACAGAATGCAGAACTTTTTAAACAGACCCGCATGCCAGGCGTTCCCGTAATCATGTTCCGCGAGGCCTCCGGCAAAGTGCGCGTGGTGGATGGAGCGCCAGCACCACGCCTGCTGAATGAAATGTTGCGCAGTGTAAAGTAGTTACTCTGACAGTCAATTTTGGAGTTAACAATGTCGACGCATTTCGATTTTATGGCAATTGGTGGCGGTAGCGGCGGAATTGCTGCCGCCAACCGTGCAGCACGTTATGGCGCAAAATGTGCCGTGATTGAGAAAGCGCAGCTTGGAGGTACCTGTGTGAATGTCGGGTGTGTTCCAAAAAAGGTCATGTGGAACGGCGCAACTCTCGCTCATGCCCTTGAACACGCTGAAGATTATGGATTTGAATTATCAGGTTACCAGTTTCATTGGCCTAAGCTGAAGCAGGCGCGTGATATTTATATCCAGAATCTGAACGCACATTATCGAACATCTCTGCAAGATAACCACGTGAGCCTTATTCAAGGTCAGGCCCGCTTTATTGATCCCCATACCGTAGAAGTAGAAGGGGAGCGGTATACCGCAGAACATATATTGATCGCTACCGGTGGGAGGCCACTGGTGCCGGAAATTCCAGGGGCAGAATTGGGTATCACCTCAGACGGTTTTTTCGAGCTGGAACAACGTCCCAAACGCGTGGCTATTGTAGGTGCGGGTTATATCGCCATTGAACTGGCGGGAGTGCTGAATGCACTGGGTAGCGAGGTTTCCTTGCTGCTCAGGCGCGGACATTTTCTGGGCCGGTTTGATGTCGTGTTGCGCGAAGCCCTTATGGAAGAGATGCTTGAAGACGGGATCGAAATTTTACCGCGCACACAGATTGTTGAAATCGTACGTGAATCCGGAAAACTCACCTTGCGCTGTGAGGATGAGCGCAATAATCCCGGTTTCGATACCCTCATCTGGGCCATTGGACGTGCACCGAACACCGAGTATCTGAATCTTAAAGCAATCGGCATCACTCCGGATAAACAAGGTTATGTGCCTACCGATGAATATCAGAACACCGGGACACCCGGCGTCTATGCAGTAGGTGATGTCAGCGGGCGCATTGCCTTGACACCCGTTGCCATTGCCGCCGGACGCAGACTCAGTGACCGTTTGTTCGGCGGAAAACCGGATAGTCATCTCGACTATACCAATATTCCTTCGGTCATATTCAGCCATCCACCCATTGCAACTATCGGCTT
>JBDSHM010000594.1:0-3580 GCA_039918495.1 Sulfuriferula sp.
ATTCTGGACATGTCGCAGTCCATTAACGAGGTTTCCGCGAGTGCAAGCCAGTCTGCCCAGGTGGCACATCAATCACTTGAAGCTGCTGAAAAGGGCACTCACGCGGTGCAAAACTCCATCGCCGGCATGAATGGTATTCGTGAGCAAATCCAGGAAACATCCAAGCGCATCAAACGCCTGGGTGAGTCGTCACAGGAAATCGGCGAAATTGTGGAGTTGATCTCAGACATTACCGAACAGACCAACGTGCTCGCGTTGAATGCCGCCATTCAGGCAGCATCGGCAGGTGAAGCAGGACGCGGATTCTCGGTGGTTGCGGAAGAGGTGCAACGCCTGGCGGAACGTTCCGGTCAAGCGACCAAGCAGATCGCGGCGATTGTAAAAACCATTCAATCGGATACACAAGATGCGGTTGCCGCTATGGAAACCAGTACCCAGGGTGTGGTTGAAGGTGCGAAGCTATCCGATGCTGCCGGCCAGGCACTGTCCGAGATCAGCCAAGTTTCACGCAATCTGGCGGCCTTGATCGAAAACATCTCTACCGCAACCGAAGCCCAGGCCGCTGCAGCCACCAAAGTCGCCCGCACCATGCAGGATATCCAAAATATTACCGAGCAGACGACAACTGGCACAAACCAGACCGCTTCTTCAATTGGCGCCTTGAGTGACTTGGCAGCCGATCTGAAGAAATCGATTGCCGGCTTCAAACTGGCATAACACATTGGCTCCCGGCGTGTGCAAAGCGCACGCCGTTGTGATTAGCTGACTAAACAGGACACACCATGAGCGCAACTGCGGAATACGATACCGGCCCATTAAGCTGGGTAAAGAGCGAAATCGACCACGCCCTGCAGGAAACTCGCACGATACTGGGGCAGTTCAGTATCGGGCAAGACGACCCTGCACAATTGCGTAATGCCCGTACTTATTTAAACCAGGTCAGCGGCGCGATCGAGATGGTCGGGCTGCAAGGTGTTGCACTTGTTTCCCAGGAAGCCAAGAAACTGCTTGAACAACTGGAGAACCATACGCTGCCTGTCGATACGGCTGCGATTGATTTGTTGCAACGCAGCATTGATGCAATCTGTTTGTATCTGGATGACCTGATCAAAGGAAAACCCAACCTCGAATTGCGTCTGTTCCCGCTTTACAAGGAAATTCGCACCGCACTTGGTGTCGAAAACAGTACCGAAAGCGATCTGTTTTTCCCGGATCTGGGTCAGCGTGCTCCCAAAATCCAGTCCGTAACTTCTCATTCCGAAGAGGAGCTGGCAGCGCTGGTAAAAAAATCACGCGTCCAATTCCAGCGCGGTCTGCTGGCGTTCCTGCGGCAACAAAATGCGGACCAGGGCCTGACGGTGATGCGTACGGCAGTGCACGAAATCGAGCAAGCCATGGCGCTACCTGCCAATCGCACCTTGTGGTGGGGCGCCACGGCATTTGTGGACTGCCTTGCCAATCACGCCATCGAGCCTAATTTTGCGGTCAAGCAGCTTTGCGGACGTATCGATTTGCAAATGCGTCGTCAGGCAGAGGGTTCATATAAAGTAGCCGAACGCCTGCTCAAGGATATCCTTTATTTCGTGGCGAAAAGCCGCGATGTCAGCGACCATGTCAAAGCGGTCAAACAGGCTTTTTCGCTGGATAACATGATGCCTGACGATAGCGCCGCATCCAGTGAAATGGTCGCATTGCTGCCGTTACTCAAGGAACTGCGCAATCTACTGGGTCCAGCCAAGGAGTCCTGGCTCAAATTCACAGCCGGAAATCGTGACAGCCTGACACAATTCCGCTCCCAGACCGCTGCCCTGCTGGCGCGAACTGCCGAGTTGAAGAGCACACCACTCTTGAACTTGTTGACTCAAATCAATGAGATTGCTGCATCCCTGGAAACCCTTCCTGGAGGTAAAAGCGAAATACTGGGCCTGGAAATTGCCACAGCGCTATTACTGATTCAGAACACGCTGGAAAACTATCAGAACGTGACCGGCGAGCTGGTTGCGCAAACTGATGTCCAAATACAGCGTTTGCGCGCTGCTGCATACGGTGATGTGGATGTATCCCAGATACCGGAAATCCCGTTGCTGGATGAAATATCACGCCATGCCCAGGAGCGACTGCTCATTGCTCAGGTTGCGCAAGAAATCCAATTCAACCTGAACCACGCCGAAGAAGTACTGGACGCCTTTTTCCGTGACCCGGAGCATGACCGCCAAGCGCTGGGCGGCATTAATTCACCACTGACACAGGTGCAAGGCGCTTTAAGCATTTTGCAACTGGATCAGGCCAGCCAGTTACTCACTGCAGCACGGGATATTGTGTCAGGTTTTCAGGATCTCCAAAAACCCATTAACGAAGCTGATTTTGCAGTCATCGCGGATGCCCTCAGTAGCCTCGGTCTCTATATTGATGCACTCCGTCATCAGCGCAGCGATGTGGACACCATCCTGCTCCCCGCGCTACAGCAAATGGGTTTGTATGAGCCTGAGCCTGGCGCATCGTCGGAGGTGCCGCCTGCCAGTGTTGAGGATGGCCTGGATGCGTTGAAACACAATCTGCAGGGTCAGCTGTCAGCCTGGCAAGAAGCGCCCGACAAGGCACATCCTCAAAAAAAGTTTTTGAGCGCACTGCATGAGCTGCAAGAAGATGCCGAGCTCGTCGGGGACTATGCGCTCAAACAACAAACTGCTGAGGCACTCAAGCTTGCCGATAACGGGCCCAATCCGGAACTGGTTCAGGCTATTCAGAACATCACGGGTAACGAACCTGCAGCCCATACCCCGATAATTGAAACGCCCGATGCCGCCACAAGTCAGGCGATTGATGCGGAACTGCTGGAAGTCTTTCTGGAAGAGGCCTGCGAAGTACTTGATAGCATTGCCAGCAATCTGGAAACGTCTCGCACCGAACCCCATAACAACGACAGCCTGACAACATTACGTCGTAATTTCCATACCCTGAAAGGCAGTGGCCGCATGGTTGGGCTTACTGATCTGGGTGAAGTTGCCTGGAGCATCGAGCAGCTGCTTAGTCAGTGGCTACAGGATGAAAAACCGGCCAGTACGGTCCTTCTGGACGTGCTGACGGACGCCCACGGCAACTTTGATGACTGGATTCAATCCCTGAAATCCAGTGGACAAGCCGATATTTCAGCCACTGAATTGGTGAGCAAAGCAAATCAGTTACGCACCGGTGAAGCACCTGAACCGATTCAAATACAAAACGTACAGCCTGCTGAGGAACCTCAGACAACTTCCCAGGAATCCTTGGCTGAACTCGTACCCGAACCCAGTGCAACCGAGTCCAGTCTTGTGGATGAATCGGCCTCATCCGATATGATCGAAACGGATATCGGCTCTGATACGGAAACAGCTGAAATTTCGCCTCCGGAAGACGACCGCATCAGTATCGGCACCAACCTGATATCCGCACCGCTATTGGATATCTTCCTGCGCGAAGCCGAGCAGCACCATGCCACTTTGCGGCGCGAATTCGTGCGTCTGCAAACCAACGTCGGCGAACCTGTCGCGTACGACTTTATGCGTGCCGCGCACACACTGGCCGGTATTGCCGGTACCAC
>JBDSHM010000595.1:0-11352 GCA_039918495.1 Sulfuriferula sp.
GAAGACCGTCGCCATATTCAGGACCACGATGTGGACACTTTAAGTAGAGTGCTCACCACGCGCATGAATCTGGAAATGGCGGTAACTGACGAAATGCTCGGCATTGCCTGTCGCGTCAAACCGCAGGATGCCTGCCTGGTCCCAGAGCGACGCGAGGAGCTGACCACCGAAGGCGGTCTCGACGTAGCCGGCCAGCTCGACAAGGTCAAACGTGCCTGCGAGGTACTGGGTGAAGCCGGGATTCGTGTTTCGTTATTTATCGATGCCGACCCAAGACAGCTTGATGCTGCGCGTGCCAGTGGCGCACCTGTAGTGGAAATTCATACCGGCCGTTTTGCCGATGCGCACAGCCGCGCGGATCAGGCCAGTGAATTACAACGTATTGTCGCGGCAGTGGAATACGGCAATCGGATTGGCCTGCAGGTAAATGCCGGACATGGCCTGCACTACCATAATGTACAGGACATTGCCGCTATCCCCGGAGTGGCGGAACTCAATATTGGTCACGCGATTGTTGCACATGCGCTATTTGTGGGCTGGGAAGCCGCGGTGCGCGAGATGAAGCGGCTGATGCTGGAAGTGGCTGTCTGCCGCAGCTGAGAACCGGTTTCGCCACTATCTGCCAGATCGCCTCATTGCTGCTACGACCAATTGCCGTATGCCAGGTTGAGCCAAGCCACGCACCACACTGTGAATCATCTTCACCTCGATTCGATCTCACCGCTTAAACCCGGCCAAATGGCTGTGGAATCTCCCTGACGGGAACGCGTTTCGCCTTGCCGTCATCTAATGTCATATACACGATGAACCAACAGGGAGCCAACATGACGCTGGCTGTGCTCGAATTAAAATACAAGGATATGTCTGACGCGGAAATCGCGTTGCATGTCGTTGCTGGCGATGAAGATGCATTCCATCTGCTCATGCGGCACCACAACCAGAAGATGTACCGTACCGCGCGTAGCATCCTCAGAGACGATGCCGAAGCCGAAGATGCTGTTCAGACGGCCTATCTTCAAGCTTATCGGTCAATGGGTAAATTTCGCGGCGATGCCAAGCTCTCCACATGGCTGGTGCGCATCGTTGTCAATGAAGCCATCGCGCGCGTCCGCAAGCGTAGCCGCAGTGCCGAGGTGATCCAGTTGAACGGCGAGACTCAATATGAGCAGGTCACTGAGGAGGTGCATATGGATGACTCGCCCTTGGCACAGCCAGAGCAACTGGCGTTACGCGCGGAGTTGCTGCATTTGATCGAAGCCAAGATTGATGCGCTTCCCGATGCATTTCGCACGGTCTTCGTACTGCGTGCGGTGGAGGAAATGACCGTCGAAGAGGCGTCAATTTGTCTCGGTATTCCACAAGGTACAGTACGCACGCGGTTTTTCCGTGCGCGAGGTCTGTTGCGCGAGGCGCTTGCCCGTGAAATCGACTTCGCATTCGAGGGCGCCTTTGCTTTTGACGGTGCTCGCTGTGATCGCATTGTCGCCAATGTGTTGGCACAGATTCAGGATATTGGGCGCATCGTGCCTGATTGTTTGTAGTTCTCACCAAAAGGAGATTGATATGTCTGATTTGATCGTAACTGAGACACCCAGCATCATTGAAACACGCCGTTCCTTTCTAGGAAAATCGGGGCTGTTGCTTTCAGGGGTAGCGGTCGCATTACTGTCAGGCAACGAAGCGCTTGCGGCTAAAAAGGGCGGCGCGTCGACCGAGGAGGATGCGCGCATCCTGAACAGTGCGCTGGGTGCGGAACTTGAAGCTATCGCCGCTTACCAGGTGGGTGCGGAAAGTGGCCTGCTGCAAAAGCCAGTGCTCAGCCTCGCATTGACCTTTCAGGGACACCATAAGGAACACGCAGATCTGCTTGCGAAGACGATCATGAAACTGGGTGGTAAACCGGCAGTAGCCAAGCCCAAATACAGTTTTCCGGTCGAAACATTCAAGACCCAGACCGATGTGCTGCGCTTTGCCTCCACCCTCGAAAAAGGCGCGGTGAGTGCTTATCTCGGTGCTGTACCGCTCTTCGGCAATCGCGATCTCGCCAAGGCTGCCGCGAGTATTCTGGGCGACGAGGCGATGCACTGGGCGGTTCTGCGCAATGCGCTCGGTGAGGCGCCTGTGCCGTCCGCGTTCATGTCGTGAACGTGTCATTACTGGCGCGGTTGTTCGGCGGTGGCATGCTGTGCCTAACCGGCATAGTGCTGGCGGCAGGCAAGCCGCTTGCGGGTGATCCGGAAGCAGGTAAAGCTATCTATGATCGCTGTCTCGCTTGTCATGCGCTCACCTATGATCGAACCGGGCCCAGGCATTGCGGGTTGTTCGGTCGTCGTGCTGGCAGTGTGAAAGGTTTTGTGTATTCACAAGCCATGAAACGCTCAGGGATCGTGTGGAACGAAAAGACGCTTAATCGCTTCCTTGCGAACCCGCTGAAAGTTGTCCCCGGAACGGCGATGGGCTATGCCGGTATCCCGGATAATCAGGAACGAGCCAACCTGATTGCATACCTTAAGCAAGCGAATGAATCTGCAGTGTGTGGGAAATAGTCTGAACAGGCGAAGGATGCCGGTGGGTAACCCTCGCCGCCTTCGGCCCGTTCTACACATCACTTCACTGTATCATCGAATTATTCAACTTTACGAGTATGATTTTCTTGCTGGGATGGCTGCGTGAAAGCGCGAAACGGTCAAGGGCAGGGCGCTTGCGCTGATGGCTCTGTAGCCGGTTATATACGCACTGGCTGGCATGTGCTTTAATCAGAATTCCATCCACCCATAAGGAGTTCACCATGAGCTGTAATGTTGGCGGCATTGATCGCGCACTGCGCATTATTGTGGGTATCGTCCTGATAGGGTTAGCGGCAACGGGCAAAATCGGTTGGTGGGGCTACATTGGCGTGGTACCGCTGGTGACCGGATTGATTGGCTGGTGTCCCGCGTACTTGCCGTTTGGCGTAAAAACCTGCAAGACCAAATAAGTTCGCTCTTTCTATGGGGCGGTGCCGCGTGTACCGCTTTTTCTGAATCTTCAGTCCCGCCAATTTGCCATGCATATTTCCAGCCAGTTTGATTCCGGCGCAATCGAAATCCTTTCTGCCGCTGATCCTGCCAACATTCGTCTGAATATCCGCAGCGACAGCGCTGCGGAATTTCGCCAATGGTTTCATTTTCGCGTAAGCGAGGTGGCCGAACAATTGTTGACGCTTTATCTGCTGAATGCAGGCGATTGTACTTACAGCGATGGCTGGCATGGTTATCAAGCCGTGGCCAGCTACGATCGCCAACACTGGTTTCGCGTGCCCACTGAATACGATGGGCAAGTGCTGACGATCCGTCATACACCCACATGCGATAGCGTTTATTACGCCTATTTCCAACCCTATTCTTGGGAACGCCATCTCGACCTGATTGCTCAGGCGGCACCAGATATGCGTGTCACGCAGCTGGGCAGCAGTTTGCAAGGCCGGGATATCGATAAACTCAGCTGGGGCAACGGTACGCAGCAGGTATGGATTATCGCGCGCCAGCATCCGGGCGAAAGCATGACCGAATGGCTGATCGAAGGATTGGTCGAGCGTTTGCTTGATGCCGCCGACCCGGTTGCGCGCAAGTTGGCACAGCTGGCTACATTCCATATCGTGCCCAACATGAACCCGGATGGCGCCATTCTGGGCAATCTGCGCAGCAATGCAGCGGGTGCAAATCTCAACCGCGAATGGATGACGCCGAGCCTGGAAAAAAGTCCGGAAGTCTGGCATGTACGGCAAGCCATGCATGCCAGCGGCGTGGACCTTTTTCTGGATATCCACGGCGATGAGACTATTCCGTATGTATTTGTCGACGGTTGCGAAATGATCCCTGAATATGCCGCCGGTCTGGTGGCGCAACAGGAAGTATTCCTGTCACGTCTGTTGCAGGCCAGCCCGGATTTTCAACGCGAACAGGGTTACGCGCCGGATCGGTTTACGGATGAGATGCTGACGCTGGCATCCAAATATGTGGGTCACACTTTCGGCTGCGTATCGCTTACGCTGGAAATGCCGTTCAAGGACAACAGCAATCTGCCAGACCCCGAGCACGGCTGGAGCGCGCTACGCAGCAAACATCTGGGCGCTGCGCTGCTGGAAGCAGTATTGGCACATAGTACGAACAGCAAATCTGAAACGATTTGACACAACTTGATACACAATCCTGTCCCCATACTTGGGGCCAAGCGCGTTATCTGTACTGTGGTTGGCACTCAATCACACAAACAACTTACAGGAGATACCGCAATGTTTAAATCCACTTTGATTGCCGTTGGTGCTGTGTTTGCCATTTCCGCTTTGCCTGCTGCCTACGCTGCTGATGGCAATATCCATCAAGATAACCAGACGATCCATGCCACCCAGCATGCTGTAAATCAGGATCGGCGCGACATGCACCAGGATCAGCGCGAGCTCCGTCACGAAAAGCGTGAGGGAGATGCTGCCGGCGTTGCCAAACAGCGTCACGAATTGGCCCATGATCGAGCCAAACTGCACCATCAGCGTCACAAGCTGAGCCACGCGCGCCATGACCGGCACCATGATCGTATGGAGCACCGTCACGACAAACAGGCTGGCTAAGTTTCGTGCAAGCTGACAAAACCGCACTTTCATAGTGCGGTTTTTTGTTTTTTGCGGCAGGTGCGCCTGCTGTATACAGATAAAACCAGCGTGGTGTATTCTCTGTTTGGCATGGATAGATGCATGTTCATGCAGGCACATAAAGAAAGGCGCCGGGCAGTGTTTGACCCGGACGCTTAAAAAATCAATGATTGCTTCAGGGAGAGAACACAACATGAGTACAGCCAATCCGTATCAGGTTCCGCAATCCAATGTCGACTATCAAGGTCATGATGACTATTCCGAAGTGAAGGTCTTGTCGATCAACGGCCGTATCGGTCGATTAAGATATCTGGGCTATAGCATGGGTTACGGCATGCTCATCTACATGGCTTTCGCAGCCTTGGGGGGTGTGGCAATTGCCATGGGATCGCCGCGCGGGGTATTCATGAGCCTGGTGGGAATCGGCTATGTCATGGTGCTGGTCATGTCCATGATGCTGACCATTCAGCGTGCGCATGATTTCGACAAAACCGGCTGGCTGGCCGTGTTGGCCTTTGTTCCATTGCTCAACCTGATCTTCTGGTTTATTCCCGGCACAGAGGGAGAAAATCGCTTTGGCAAACAGACACCGCCTAATCGAGGGGTGCTGTTATGGGTGGTGCTGGGCATTGTCGGAATCTTTATCATCGGCATACTCGCAGCCATCGCGATTCCCGCATACCAATCATACGTGCACAAGGCTCAAGCAGCCGCGCAAAACAACCTGCCCGCATCTGCTGCTCAATCCCGATAACTTATCTTGCTGGATACTTATCGTGCGATAGAGACACCGGAAGGTGTCGAGTTAAGGCTGCGTGTGGCCGGGCCGGTGGTGCGCAGCCTGGCATGGGTGATCGACCTGCTGATCCGGGGCGGTATTTATATTGTGCTTGCCATCGTTTTAGCCAAGTTCGGAAAATTTGGCTGGGGGCTGCTGCTGATAGGTTTGTTTTTGATCGAATGGTTTTATCCGGTGCTGTTCGAGGTCTATCGGCATGGGGCGACACCCGGCAAGCGCCGCATGGGGCTGTGTGTGGTCAACGATGACGGCACACCGGTAAGCTGGTCAGCCTCGCTGATCCGCAATCTTTTGCGGTACGTGGATTTTCTGCCGGTGCTGTATGGTTTCGGCTTGATATCGATGCTGTTGCACCCCGATTTCAAGCGTCTGGGCGATATTGCCGCCGGCACGCGCGTGGTATACCGGGATGCGGCAAAGAAGGCGATTCAAGTCCCTGCTGTTGCAGCCAAGCCGCCCCATTTCTCGCTGAATCTGGAAGCGCAGCGGGCAGTGATCGATTTTGCCGAACGTTCTCCGGAACTTTCACCGGAACGGAAGGAAGAACTGGCGAATATCGTATTCCCGACTAGCGGAAACCAGCCTGGTAACGGCATCAATCAGCTTTACGCGACAGCCAACTGGTTGCTGGGTAAGAAAAGTTAAATTGTCATGAAACAACAAGACTTCGAAACCCAGCATGAAGCGCTGTGGCAACGCATGGAAAATCTGCTGGCATTACTCGAAAAGCAGCGCAAAACGAAGCGCTCCCAATCGCCCGCAGACATGGGCGAATTCCCGCAGTATTACCGTCAGATTTGCCATCATCTGGCGCTGGCAAGAGAGCGCCAATACGCCACCTATCTGATAGACCGTCTTGACCGGCTGGTGGTCGATGGCCATCGGCATTTGTATCGGGCACGCAGCTTCTTTCTGTCCCAAACCCTGCATTTTATCGGCGTTGGTTTTCCTGCATTGATTCGTGCCGAGGCACACCTGCTCTGGTTATCTTTCGCACTGTTATACCTGCCGGCGCTGCTGATGGGCATCGCGCTGCAGTATGAGCCGCAAATGGTCTACACCATGCTGGATCACCACAACCTGACGTCCATCGAGAGCATGTATAACCCGACTGCCGCGCATATCGGCCGTGAACGCCAATCGGATGGAAATTTTTTGATGTTTGGCTACTACATCAAGAACAATATCGGCATCAGTTTTCAGACATTTGCAGGCGGATTGCTGTACGGCCTCGGCAGCATTTTTTATCTTGTCTACAACGGTCTGTTTCTCGGCGCAGTAGCGGGGCATCTGACGCGCATAGGCGATGGCTCGACGTTTTTTCCGTTTGTCGTGGGGCATGGTGCATTCGAATTAACGGCCATTGCCTTGTCGGGAATGGCCGGGCTGAAAATGGGCCTGGCATTGCTGGCACCGGGAAACAAAACGCGTTTGCACGCCTTGCGCGATGCAGCGCAGGTCAGCATTCGTATCGTCTATGGTGTGGTTGGCATGTTGTTGATCGCCGCATTCCTTGAAGCCTTCTGGTCGTCTTCTGCAGCCATTGCGCCGGTTGTGAAATATGCGGTAGGGGCGCTGCTGTGGTTAGTGGTTGCGGGCTATTTCATGTTTATGGGGCGTCATCATGCAGCTTGATTCGGTGGCTGTTGCATTGCGCCCACGCAAGCTGTGGGAAGCGATTGATCTCGGTTTCAGCATGGTGCATCGCTGGTGGAAACCGATATTCAGTGCATGGCTGACAGTGGTGTTGCCGGTTGCCGTGCTCATCAATCTGCTGTGCTGGGATGTGCAATGGTTGGCACCGTTGCTGATTTGGTGGTTAAAGCCATTGTTCGACCGTATCCCGCTTTATATTTTAAGCCGTGCCACATTCGGTGATACGCCGGGAATCGGAGAAACAGTTAAAGCGGTGCTGCCATTGTGGCGGCGGAGTTTTCTGTGGGATCTGACGCTCGGCCGCTTCAATCTGGCGCGCTCATTCAATATGCCGGTAAGGGATCTGGAAGGCTTGCATGGCAAGGCACGCCGCCAGCGTCTGAAAGTCTTGCAAAAAAGGACGCGTAACGGTGCAGTGTGGCTGACTGTGGTGTGTGCCAACCTGGAATTTGTGCTGAATATCTCCCTGTTCGCACTGCTCTATTTATTGATGCCGCAGGCCATGCAGCAGGACTTTTTCAAACTGTTTTTCACCTCGGGCACTCAGCCGATCTGGCAGGATGTACTGCAACACATTTTTTATCTGGTTGCGATGACGATCATGGAACCATTTTATGTCGCGGCCGGTTTCGCTCTGTATCTTAATCGCCGCACTTTATTGGAAGGCTGGGATATCGAGATTGCTTTTCGACGCATCGCCCAGCGCCAGCAATCGTCTGGGAAATCAGCCTCAACCGGCAAGGCGCTGATATCGGTGTTGGCGGTTCTTGCCTTTAGCATAGGTATGAGCTTCACGGGCCGGATGCCGGTTGCGGTTGCTGCACCTGCGGCTGTTTCAATAACGCAGACGAGTGGCAAGGCGGAGACAACGCAACAACTCAAGCAACGCATTGACGCGGTGTTGAAACAACCCGAGTTTGCAACCGAAAAAGTCGAACAGAACTGGAAATACATCGGCAAGCGCGCTCAGCAAAACAAGCCGCATGATGCGCCAGCATGGGTGAAATTTTTAACCCGAATTGCGCCGGTTATGGCGCGCGTTTTTGAAGGGTTATTATGGCTGGCGCTCGGGGCCGTTATCGTCTGGTTGATTGTTAAACGCGAACGTTGGCTCGGCTGGCTGGGCTGGTTTGGCCATAAACCGGCAGCCGGAGATGCGCCAGCGGTACAGGCACTTTTCGGTCTGGATATCCAGCCGCAATCGTTGCCGGAAAATATCGCAGAGACGGCCTGGAATTTGTGGCAGGGCGGTCAGCACCGCAATGCGCTGAGCCTGCTTTACCGGGGCGCGCTTGCGCATTGGGTGACGCGGGAAAAAGTCGTGCTTGGTGCCAATGCCACGGAAGGAGAATGCATACGTTTGTTCCGTACTGGCGCGACACAGGAAACCGGCGATTATTTCAGTCGACTGACTTATGCGTGGCAAAGCACAGCCTATGCGGGTCGGCAGCCGGATACGGAAGAAATGCAGCAGCTATGCCGCAATTGGGATACGCATTTCGGGCGCACGCTATGAGCACGGTCAGGCCCTGGCTGATTGCTGTCTTGCTTGTCGTACTGACTGGATCGGGCGGCTACTGGTTTTACAGAAATTTTGATCTGGTTTCCGAGAAAGTTCAGGTCGGTTACCAGGGTGAGGCACGCGACAACCCGCTGCTGGCCGCAACGCGCTTCCTGAACACCCGGACCAGCCCAACGCGGAGTATGGCCGGTTTGCCGACCCTGCCGCCAACCAGCGCTACGCTGGTGATGCCTGTCGAGCGCTATGAAATGGGGCCGCAACAGGCTGCCCAGTTGTTAGGCTGGGTGCGCGCAGGCGGGCATCTGATCGTCACCCCGGCCGACACGACCGGTAATGAAAAAATACAAGACTGGTTGTTGAACGGATTCGGCGTGCGGCGTGTGAATCAACCGGCCAAGGCGCGCGAAGCTTTTGTGCCGACCAACGTGGATATTCCCGCTGCCAGTGATTTTATGCAGGTGTCTTTCAAGCCCTGCACCACGCTGGAATACCGTGACCAGAAAACGCAAGCCGTCAGGATGGGCGACATGGATGGGCATCGACTGCGCTACCACTTGGGCGCAGGTTATCTGACGGTATTGAGCGATGCGGATTTCATGCGCAATACAGCAATTGGCCGTTACGATAATGCTGCGTTTTTGTGGTATCTGACACACCACCAGCGTCAGGGTGAAATCTGGTTGGTCTACAGCGGCGATATGCCACCCCTATGGAAATGGTTGGGCATGCATGCCTGGACGGCACTGATCAGCGCAGCTGTGTTGCTGGCAGCATGGCTATGGTCAAGCAGTCGTGGATTCGGGCCGAAATGCGTGGCGCCGCCGTTGGCGCGGCGGCGCCTGCTGGATCATATCGTCGCTAGCGGGCGTTTTTTGTGGCAACAGGGGCAGCGTGCAAAACTATTGAATGGCACGCGCGCTGCCTTGTTGAGGATGCTGGAGTCCAGGCATCCGGCACTAGCCAGTCTGCCCCATGCAGAGCTTGTCCGGCGTCTCGCTGAATTCTCGAAAACGACACCCGAGACGATACAAAAAAGTCTGTTCGATCAATACGCCCCGAATGAAGCCGAGTTTACCGAAGCAATCATCCTGCTGGAGACGATAAGGAAAACACTATGAACGAAACCACCTCATTAGAAGCAGAAACCGATCCGGTCGCCAGTAAAATTGCGCAGGCCAGCGCGATTGCGCAGCGCATGCGTGCAGAAATCGCCAAAGCGCTGATCGGCCAGACGGATACCGTTGATCAGGTATTGATTGCGCTGTTTGCAGGCGGCCATGTCTTGATAGAAGGTGTCCCCGGGCTTGGAAAAACCTTGCTGGTGCGGGCACTGGCAAAAACATTTGACGGCGCATTTACGCGCATCCAGTTCACACCGGACCTGATGCCGTCCGATATCACCGGCCATGCCTTATATGATCTGAAAAGCGAGCAGTTCAGCATCCGCAAAGGCCCGATCTTTACCAATTTGCTATTGGCGGACGAAATCAATCGCGCGCCTGCCAAAACCCAGGCCGCGTTGCTGGAAGTGATGCAGGAATGTCAGGTCACTATCGAAGGCCAATCCATGGCATTGGCACCGCCATTCATGACATTGGCAACGCAGAACCCGATCGAACAGGAAGGCACTTATCCGCTGCCGGAAGCCCAGCTTGACCGGTTTTTGCTCAAGATATTGATTGGCTATCCCGGCGAAGACGAAGAAAGGTCGTTGGTGGCCAGCGTGACGGCCGGACAAACCGGCGATGCGCTCAACGTCGAGCGCGTGGCGACTGTCATCAAGCCGCAGACGGTACTGGGAATACAGCGGATTGTGGCGAGTTTGCGCGTAGACCAGCAAGTGAACGATTACGCCGTGCAAATTGTGCGGCAAACCCGCGAGTGGTCTGGGATCGCCATCGGTGCAGGACCGCGCGGCGGGATTGCGTTGATCCGTGCAGCACGGGCAAAGGCATTATTGGCGGGGCGGGATTTTGTCACCCCGGATGACGTCAAGTCAATATCCATCGCTGCCTTGCGCCATCGCATCATACTGCGCCCGGAACTGGAAATCGAAGGTCAAAGCGCGGATGACGTACTCAAGGCCATGCTCGAAAAAGTGAAAGCGCCGCGCGCGTGATACCCGCACGGCGACTGTTCTATCTGCTGTGGTTGTGGCTGGTTACCGGTGTGGTCGCTGCATTCTGGCCGCTGCTGGTGACGGCCTGGATAGCGGTCGGCGTATTGATATTGCTGGCTGCATGCATCGATCTGTTTGCTGCATTGCGACAACCGGACATCACCCTCGAGCGGCAGGTTTCCGCCACGCTCGCGCTCGGTGTTTGGAGCGAGGTCCGGCTGCGTATCAGACAGGCGGCAAAATCATCTGTCACGGTGGAAATTTTCGATCACTTTCCGCCCCAGGTCGAAGTCCGGGGTATGCCGGCGCAGGTACGGATTCCCGCTTCCGGCTGGGTGGAAATCAGCTATGAAATCAAACCGACAGAACGCGGCGAACAATGCTTTGCTGCATCCCGGCTACTGGTTTTGTCCGCATTGCGGCTATTGCGTCGCAGCCGCATGGTGGGGGCAAGTGAATGCGTCAGGGTGTATCCGAACTTTGCGGCGATGACCAGTTACGCATTGTTCGCCACCGACAACCGGCTCAGCATGATGGGCATACGTTTGCGCCAGCGCCGTGGCGAAGGGTTGGAGTTTCACCAGCTGCGCGAATACCGGACCGGCGATATGCTGCGTCAGATCGACTGG
>JBDSHM010000596.1:0-4105 GCA_039918495.1 Sulfuriferula sp.
ATGATGTAACACAGCATGCGTTCCAGATTGTCCGGAATTTTGCTGACCAGCCGGGTAGCAGGCAACGCACGCAGATGTTCGACTTCTTTATCAACCAGCAGGCAGCTGCATGGCAGATCGGTCAATAATTGGGTATAGCGAGAATGGCTGATCAGCAGGCTAAAAGCGGCATCTTCCGCAATATAAGTTATGCGCTCAGCCGGCAAGCTTGCATCCAGAGGGACATAAGCAGCGCCCAGTTTGAGGATGGCAATGACCGCAGCATAGGTTTGCACGGCGCGGTCCAGCAATATCCCGACTTTATCGCCCGCCCCTACTCCATTACTGTGCAGAAGCCAAGCCATGCGGTTGGCCTGCCAATCCAGTTCCTGATAGGTGTATTCAACCCCTTCACATACCAATGCGATGCGATCGGGTGTGGCATCGACCGTATGTTCGAATAACTGATGCAGACCATCGGTACGCTGTTCATGTGACTGGAGAAATTTCCTTGAAGCAGTATCCGATGCTGCCTGAAAAACCTGCGAATTCATTTGTCGCTACCTAAAGTTTGGACTGACACTGCTATTAACGGGTCAGCAACATAAAGGTTTACACGAGCATGTTAAATAAGGGGTTCTGTATCGTCCTGTATCCATACGGGCGTCCTCACAGGGATGCGATCAAACAAATCCGCCACATCCGCATTGGCCATGCGAATACAGCCATGCGAACCGGGCACCCCCACCGGCTGGTCATCCGGCGTGCCGTGAATGTAGATATAGCGGCGCATGGTGTCCATGTTTCCCAGACGATTGAATCCTGGTTCCTTGCCTGACAGCCAGAGTATCCGGGTCAATATCCAATCGCGTCCGGGGCTTTGCGCCGCCAGTTCCGGCGACCAGATTTCTCCGGTAGGGCGGCGCCCGACAAACACAGCGCCGAGTGGCAGATTCGTGCCTATTTTAACGCGCACTACATGCTGGCCACGCGGTGTTTGATAACTGCCGAATAGCTCCCCGGCGCCATTGGCAGCAGTAGAAACCTGGTAACGCTTGACCAATCGATCTGTCCCATCCAGCAGATCGAGTGTTTGTGCGGAGAGAGATATCTTGATTTTCATGCCGGTTTTGCCATTAACCGCCGCTCTGCGAAGAATGCTGACAGCATTGCTCCGCATTCAGCAGCCAGGACGCCACCGGTCACGCTTGTATGGTGATTGAGTCGTGTTTCAGCAAACAGATTCAGCACGCTACCGGCTGCACCCGTCTTGAGATCAGATGCACCAAATACCACACGCGCCACGCGCGCATGCATGATTGCTCCAGCACACATTGCGCAGGGTTCCAGCGTGACATACAGGGTCGCACCCGGCAGACGATAATTGCCAAGATGTAGTGCGGCATCGCGCAGCGCCATCATCTCGGCATGAGCCGATGGGTCGTGACGGGAAATCGGGGCATTATAACCACGGCCGACAATCACATCGTCCAGCACGACCAGTGCGCCCACCGGTACCTCACCTGCGCCCCATGCCTGACGAGCCAGCTGCAAAGCCTCTCGCAAATAAAATTCATCATCCATGCACAAATGATAGCGTTTGCGTGGCCGTATTGGTTAGCTAAATTTGATACAATCAGAGGCGTTGCTTGAATGTTTTCGAGTATCCGCTGTCTTGAAAGCCAGACAGCCCGCCATGAATATGAGCATCACAGCCACATATTTTCTGAATTCAAGACGCTTCAAAGTTTGATTTTTCTCTCGTACATACAACGCATAGCCTGCTCCCAAACGCAATTTATTTTGGGTAAGCCAAGTCCTAGAAGGTCGTATTGATTACCTGCGCCATACCGGGTGCCCATCCTTACACAAATTCCATTGGAGTCAGACCATGAACATCCGACAGATGCTGCCATTATTCTGCTTTTTAATTTCATCCGCGCACGCCGACCAGATAACCTTAAATAATGGCGACCACCTAAGTGGAAAAATTCTGCGCATGGAAGCAGGTAAATTGATACTCAAGACGACCTGGAGTATACCTAAAAAAGAAATTACAGTGCCATGGTCGGCCGTCAGCCAAATTGAATTAAGCAAGCCCGCGCATATTGTATTGCAGACCGGCGAATTTGATGGCACGGTCCAATCCGATAGTCAGGGAAAGATGCAGATTGTAGCCGGATCGCAAAAAGGTGAGCAAATACGTCGCGACGATATTGTGGCAATTAACCCGGTAAAACCAGTCGACCCGGATGCCTTTAAGTATTCAGGTCAGCTGAATGCCGGACTGGGTTTTGCGCGCGGTAATACGGAAACCAGCAATTACTATTTCAATGGGCAGGCCAAATCCGAAAATCGATTGAATCGCACGATCGTCAAAGGCGATTTACGTCATGAGACCGGCGTGAATTCCATTGTGACCACCGACCGCAGCCGTCTTTCCGGCAAATACGACCGGTTTCTTAGCAAACGTCACTATCTCTACGCTCAGGCTATCCTGGAACAGGATCGCCTCGCCAGCATCAATTTGCGCACCACATTGGGTGCCGGATCAGGTTACCAGGTATACCGGGGCGAAAATCTGAATCTGGGACTGGAAAGCGGCTTGAGCGCGATTCGTACCAACTACAAGAATGCCTCTCCAGTGAGTGAGGCAGCGCTGCGACTTGCGGTGGAATATGATCAGTATTTCTGGAACAGGAGCTTGAAAGTCGAAAATTCCAGCGAGGTATTTATACCCGTGATCAGTTATGACGATCTGCTCTTGCGTAGCAAAACAGCATTGCTGGTTCCCGTCGGAAAAAGCATTACGACAGGACTGGCATTTACGGTGGACTGGGATCACAAGCCTGCTGCGGGTAAAAATCCCCTGGATACGAGTCTGCAGGCCACGCTGGGATATGGGTTCTGAATATCGTCTGGCATTCTAAAGCGTTGATATCTGCTTTTTGCGCCGCCAGAAACGACTCATCAATGGTTTGACGCTAATGCCATGCAGAAGTATCGAAAGCGCGACCACAATCAGGGTCATCTGGATTAATTTCAACGCCAGTGTTTCTGGTAAACCGTGCTGGATTGCGTACATCAGATAGTATAGAGAACCTATTCCGCGTACCCCGAACCAGGCTGTCATGCCACGTATCCGCCAGGGGGTGCGGGTACCGATCAGGCCGATCAAAACGCTGAGTGGACGTGCCACCACAAACAAAAACAGGGCCAGGCCCACCGCATCCCAACTCCATGAATTTATAAAAAGCGTACCGCCAATCAATAGAATTAGAATCACTTCCGAAAGCCTCTCCAGATGCTCCTTGAATACGAGCGAGCCTTCGCTCACAGTGGGTTGAGGTTCCGGGTCAGGTGCAGCGTTTGTATCAGTGCGCATAATTTCCTGCGTGGTACGGCCTATATCGTTATTCAGTGCTTCTCTTGCCAGCTTCAGTTCTGTCTGGCGTAGCGCGACCGCAGCAAAAAAAACCGCTAGAAACCCCCATGCGTGGGCCAGCACAGCCAAGCCGTATACAACCCCAATCAGCCCGAGGCCGAGAAAGTCGTCCATCAGTTCGTGATTATGTGGGGCACGCCGCAATTTCCAGCCTATACGAGCCAGAGCAATACCGGCAGCGACTCCAATGGCAATGCCAGCCAATGTGGCCCACAACACATCGACCAATATCCAATTCAGAGAAAAATTACCAAGCTCATGCAGCCCCAGCAATCCCATGCCCAGCATCACGAAAGGAAAAGCACTGCCATCATTCATGCCCGCCTCACTGGTCAAGGTGAAGCGTAATTGGTCACGATCCCCGGGATGGCGGATTTGGACATCGGTTGCCAGCACGGGATCTGTGGGAGCCACAATCGCACCGAGTAAAACGCCCGCGCCCAGCGGCAATCCAATCACATAATAGGCAAAGGCTGCGATCATCGCGACAGTCAGGGACATGGATACGGTCGCTAGCAGGATTGGCGCGCGCCAGCGTGAAAAACTGAATGGCACCGGCATTTTTACGCCGGCGGAAAATAACGAAATCAATACCGCCACTTCAGTCAGCGTTTCCAGTAAGGCAGATTCCTTGAGCGGGTTGAAATGAAATAAATTGAGTATGGTCGGACCGACCAACAC
>JBDSHM010000597.1:0-9083 GCA_039918495.1 Sulfuriferula sp.
CAGCCATACCAGCGGTTACCGATACCGACATGTCCGATTTCATCCAGCAGGATGACATCGAGGATCGCAGCGGCAGTCATGTCGCCCACCTGTGCGAGTTTGGCACGGACCGCCGGTGAAGCATCCAGGCCGCGTGCTTCCAGCGTGCGGGGTACCAATGCGATGCGCGCCAGGACATCGCCCCGCGTTTTGTCGGCCATCTCCCATAAGCTGTTATGCGCAGGAAAATCGCCGTAGGCATAGCCTTGACTGAGCAAATGCTCGTTCAAAAGTGTGAAATGCAGTGCTTCCTCCTTTGCTACTTGTAGCCAGTCAGCGTAATACGCAGGCGGCATATCCGGGAACCGCCAAATAGCATCCAGCGCCAGGTTGATGGCATTGAATTCAATATGCGCCAACGCATGAATCAATATCGCACGGCCCTCGGCAGTGACCATAGAGCGACGTTTAACCAGGCGCGGCATCACCTGTTCCGGCTTGGCGGGCTGTCCAGGCAATGTGGATTGGGGTGACAAAATGGCTTGTACATCCAGCATGATATTGTTGGCAATCCATGCTTGTGCAAGGTGCGCTACGCCACTCAGCTTGCGTGCAACGACGGGTTCCGCCAACCAGAAAAGCGCCGCCTGGCGTAATTCTTCCGGTTGAGAATCGGGCGCATCTTCGCAATGTTTATTCATACAGAAAGCGGGCCAATTGTGGTTGCATCAGAGGGTACCCACGTTCGATGGCATGCCAACTGGCATGTTACTTAGGCTGAGCAGCAAGACGACAGCCCTTAATTTTTGATATTGAAACTTCAGCAAACAGATTAACAGCGAGTAATTTGTATGATGATGAAAATAAAAAAGCCTGATTGCTCAGGCTTTTTTATTTTCTGATGGTGCCGATGACCGGAATCGAACTGGTGACCTTCGCATTACGAATGCGCTGCTCTACCAACTGAGCTACATCGGCTCAAGGCGTGGATTATAGAGAATGGCCGGGTATACGGCAATCTTGTTCATTGAATTGTTCATTGAAATTCACCTGAATCAATTCCATAGTTGAACTATATGGGCAAGACGGGGGATAATCGCGCCTTTCGCCCATAGATAAATTCATGACGTTATCCGAACAAGATTTGCGTGACCATTTTTCCGAGACCTGGTTGGCTCGTGGGCGCGATCTGGTCTGGCAGGAGCGAGTGCTGGACATGGAGTGCAGTAGCGACAGGCGTTATATGTCAGCGCGCGTGCAAGGTTCGCGCACGGTTCCTTACCCGGTGACTATCCGGGTGAACCACAGCCCGAAAGGCTGGTATCCGGTTGGTCATTGCGGGTGTCCGGTCGGCTACAACTGTAAACATGTTGCAGCTGTGTTGATTGCAGCGTTGGGTGATGACGCAAAATCGTCGGATGGTGTATCAGCAGGTTTGGATATCTGGTTGCAACGCCTCGGGCAGGCTGCGCAGGCCGCCGAGCCGGATGGGCAATTTGCGCCGGAGGTGCAGGATCGCCTGTTGTATGTGATTGAGGCCTTGGCGGATGGGCGCCTGGTGGTGCGGTTGATGAAAGCGCGCTTATTGCAGAAGGGCGGCTATGGTTCGGCCAAGCCCTGGACTGGGTTCAAGTCGCTATACAACCCCAATCCACCGCAATTTGTTTCGCCTGTTGACTGGGATGCCGTTGAACTGCTGCGCACACTGGAACGTGGGTTGGACACCGATCCGAGTTTTTATCTGAGTGGCCATCGTGGTGCCATTGCTTTGCGCCAGTTGTTATCGACTGGACGCGCATTTTGGCAGTCTGCAGAAACGGAGCCGCTGAGTTATCAGGGGAAACGTCCGGCAACCGCAGTCTGGGAGGATGCGACGGATGGCGACCAACGCCTGACATTGCAGCCGCAGCCGCCGGCCAGGGTACTGACGCTGGCGCCCCCATGGTGGCTGGATGTAAGCACGCATGAATGCGGTGAACTGGATACCGGTCTGACGGACGCGGTTGCGGAAGCGATTGCCAGTTCGCCCGCGGTACCCGTGCAGGCAATGGAGGCCGTCACACGGCGTCTCGCGCAGATTCCTGCGAGCTTGCCTGTGCCCGCGCGTTTGCACACGCGGCATATTGAAAGCGTCATTCCGACCACCATACTCAGGCTTACCAGCCAGCAAATGGATGGACCCCCGCTGGTGCATTACGGCTGGCAGCGTCCAGGCCAAACGGTGCATGTCGATCTGGCACGTTTGGAGTTCGATTATCAGGGTAGCCGCGTCAATATTCATACTGAAGGCGAGAGTGTCAATCGTCGTGTCGGTGATGAATTGCACGCTATTCAGCGTCATCAGGTTGCCGAACATGCAGCGCTGCAGCAGCTCGAAGCCCTGGATTTCTTTCCGGCCAAACGCCTTGATTTACCCGGGGCCAGCAAACTTGGCGATGCGTTTACTTTGGAAGACGAAGACAGCTGGGCAGATTTTGCCATGCAGCATTTGCCTGGGCTGATCGGATCTGGTTGGAGGGTGGAAACCACGCCGGAATTTCGTTGGGATATTGCCGAGGCAGAAGACGAGTGGCATGCCGAACTGGATGAAACATCGGGTACTGACTGGTTCGGACTTGAGTTGGGCATTACCGTTGCAGGCGAGCGCATCAGCCTGTTGCCGATCCTGGCAGGGTTGGTACGCGATTTAAGCGACGATGCACACGCTGCACTATTACGTGGAGAAGCGCCGGCAACCGGACATTATCTGGCTGCATTGCCCTCAGGGAAAAAAATCGCACTGCCGGCAGAGCGCGTGCGCGGGCTGCTGGCGGTCCTGGTAGAGTTGTTTGACGGTGACGCGCTAGACGGTGCGGGGCGCCTGGAGATGAATGCCGTCCATGCAGCGCGCCTGGCTGACATCGATTCCGCCGCCCGGCTACGCTGGCTCAGTGGCGACAAACTGCTGGAGTTGGGCCGCAAGTTGCGCGAGTTTTCCGGTGTGGTACCAGTCGCCCCACCGATTGGTTTGCAAGCCGAGTTGCGTCCCTATCAGCAGGACGGCCTGAATTGGTTGCAGTTCCTGCGCGAATACAATCTGGGCGGCGTCCTGGGTGACGATATGGGACTGGGTAAAACGCTGCAGGCATTGGCGCACATCCTGATCGAAAAAGAAGCAGGCCGGGCGGATCGTCCATGCCTGGTGGTTGCACCTACCAGCCTGATGTTCAACTGGCGTCGTGAGGCCAACCGGTTTGCGCCCGATTTGCGCGTCCTGGTATTGCATGGACCGGATCGTGCGGCGCATTTCGAGAATATCAATGATTATGATTTGGTGCTGACTACGTATGCACTATTGCCGCGCGATAGTGGCGCTTTAGCTGAATGCCAGTTTCATTTGCTGATTCTGGATGAGGCGCATTTCATCAAAAATCCGAAATCCCAGGCGACACAAGTTGTGCATAAACTGGCAGCACGCCATCGTCTGGCGCTTACCGGTACGCCGATGGAAAATAATCTGGGCGAATTGTGGTCACTGTTTCACTTTTTGGTTCCCGGATTATTGGGCAATGAGGCGCAGTTCAAGCGCGTATTCCGTAATCCGATCGAAAAATATCACGATACGTTATGTCGTGATGCATTGGCGCGCCGTATCTCCCCCTTCCTGCTGCGCAGAACAAAAGCAGAAGTGGCGCAGGATCTTCCTGCCAAAACCGATATTCCACGTACCTGCGAACTGAGTGGCGCTCAGCGGGATTTGTATGAAACCATCCGTGCGACCATGCAGGATAAGGTACGTATTGCGATAGCTGAGCAGGGCTTCAAGAAGAGCCAGATTGTGATTCTCGATGCGCTGTTGAAATTGCGCCAGGTATGCTGCGACCCGCGCTTGCTGGCATTGCCGGCGGCACGCAAGGTGAAGGAGTCGGCAAAACTGGAATTGCTCATGGCGCTGTTGCCGGAGATGCTTGCCGAAGGTCGTCGTATTCTGCTGTTTTCACAATTTACCAGCATGTTGAGTTTGATCGAACAGGAGCTGGATGAGCGCGAAATCGATTTCGTCAAACTAACCGGACAAACGCGTGACCGCGAGACGCCGGTGAATCGATTCCAGGCAGGTGAAGTACCATTGTTCCTGATCAGCCTCAAGGCTGGTGGCACAGGCCTGAATCTGACTGCAGCCGATACCGTGATCCATTATGATCCGTGGTGGAATCCGGCGGTGGAAGATCAGGCTACCGGCCGCGCTCATCGTATTGGTCAGCTTAATCCGGTGTTTGTATACAAGCTGTATACCGAGGGCACGGTGGAGGAGAAAATTCTTGCGTTGCAGGAACGTAAACGCAGTATGGTTGCTGGCGTGCTGGGCGATAACGAACATGCGGCCAATACATTGACGGCCGAGGATTTGCGGGTGATGTTTGAACCGCTGGACTAACGGCTATCAGGTTGGTGCGGCAACGCCTGGACGGATACGTACAATAATATCCACACCCTCGGTGACGACGCCTTCGGGCAATTGCGGCAGCCCGCAAATAGTGACGCCGTCTGCGTCGATGTCGGTTAGCTCACCACTGGATACATTGTAAAAATGATGATGCAACTGGGTATTGGGGTCGTAAAAAACCTTGTTCGGATCCACGATGACTTCGCGGATCAGTTTTTTTTCCAAAAACAAATTAAGTGTGTTGTAGACCGTGGCCTTGGATGTTTCGGAATGGCGGTCGTTGACGATAGCCATAATCTGGTCGGCAGACAGATGTTGCTGGCGCGAAAACAGTGCAAAGGCAATCTCGATACGCTGATGGGTGGGATTAATATCATGACCCCGCAGTAAATCTGCCATGTTGTCGCGACTGTATTGTTGCCCCATCATGTCCATAGCTTCTGTTTGCCTTGTAATATCCAACGATATGATTATTACAATAGTAATCCAAAACTTGGACTCTGTCTAATTCTGGGGGCTATCATAATATAGCGCTGAATCCAGCGCCTTTGCCGGTATAATATTAATCATATTTGCTTAAAGCTGACTGCTGTTTAAAGATTGACCAAGACCATGCTGACTATCCAACGGCTGACCACGCGTTCGCCGCAGTTTCAATCCGAACTTGACCATTTGCTTGCCTTTGAAAGCGGTCAAGACACAGCAATCGAACGTACCGTAGAGGATATCCTGCTGCATGTGCGTCGCGATGGTGATGCTGCTGTCCTAGAATATACCAAACGTTTCGATCGCCTGGATGTTGCCTCGATGGCGCAGCTGGAATTACCCATCACCAGTTTGCATGCTGCCCTCGACAAGCTGCCTCATGCGCAGCGCGAGGCGCTGGAAGCGGCCGCTGCACGCATCCGGACATACCATGAACATCAAGTGATGCAATCATGGACTTATACCGAGGCAGACGGTACCGTGCTGGGCCAGCAAGTTACCGCGCTGGATCGCGTCGGCTTGTATGTGCCAGGTGGCAAAGCGGCGTACCCGTCGTCGGTGCTGATGAATGCCATACCGGCCAAGGTGGCGGGTGTGCAGGAACTCATCATGGTGGTGCCTACTCCGGACGGTGTGCAAAATGAACTGGTGCTGGCGGCGGCGGCAGTCGCGGGAGTTTCGCGGGTTTTCACCATCGGTGGCGCGCAAGCCGTGGCAGCGTTGGCCTATGGTACGGCCAGCATCCCGCAAGTGGATAAAATTGTCGGCCCCGGTAATGCTTACGTGGCCGCTGCCAAGCGCCGTGTATTCGGTACCGTGGGTATCGATATGGTCGCGGGGCCATCAGAAATTCAGGTGATTTGCGATGGCAAAACCAATCCGGACTGGATTGCGATGGATTTGTTTTCGCAAGCCGAACACGATGAGTTGGCGCAATCCATTCTGTTATGTCCCGATGCGGGCTACATTGATGCGGTAATCGCCAGTATCGAGAAACTCCTGCCTGACATGCCGCGTCGCGAAGTCATTGCAGCCTCTCTCGGCGATCGCGGCATATTAATCGAGGTGCGTGACCTGGATGAAGCCATCACGATTGCCAATCACATCGCTCCCGAGCACTTGGAATTGTCGGTAGACCAGCCTGAAAAATGGGCAGCCAAAATCAAGCATGCCGGTGCGATTTTCATGGGGCGTACTACTTGTGAAGCCTTGGGAGACTATTGTGCCGGACCGAACCACGTATTACCTACCTCGCGTACGGCGAGATTTTCCAGCCCACTGGGTGTATACGACTTCCAGAAGCGCACCAGTCTGATCCAGGTGTCCGAACAAGGTGCACGGACACTGGGTAAAATTGCTGCCACGTTGGCCTATGGCGAGGGTTTGCAGGCGCATGCCCGTTCTGCCGAATATCGCATTTCCACGGATTAATTTTATGAGTCGTTTTTGGAGCCAGGTGGTGCACGGGCTGAACCCTTATGTGCGGGGCGAGCAGCCCAAACTGGGTAATTTGGTCAAATTGAATACCAATGAGAATCCGTATGGCCCAGGTCTGCGTGTATTGGAGGCATTACGTGCGGAAGCCACAGACGGTGTGCGTCTGTATCCGGATCCGAATAGCGAGCGGCTCAGGCAGATTATTGCCGAATATCATGATATTGAGCTTGCCAATGTATTTGTCGGGAACGGTTCGGATGAAATATTGGCCCACGCCTTCCATGCATTGCTCAAGCATGATTTGCCGATTTTGTTTCCGGATATTACCTACAGTTTTTATCCGGTATATTGCAGTTTGTACGGTATCGAATACAGTGAAGTGCCGCTTACTGACAGCTTTGAAATCAATGTGGATGATTATTTGCGGCCAAATGGCGGCATCATTTTCCCGAACCCGAATGCACCTACCGGCTGTGCGTTGGCATTGAAAGAGATCGAGCGGTTATTGCTCGCAAACCCGGATTCAGTGGTCGTAGTGGATGAAGCCTATGTGGATTTTGGCGCTGAGTCTGCGGTGAGTCTGGTTAAGCGTTTTCCACAACTCCTGGTCATCCATACCTTGTCAAAATCGCGTTCGCTGGCCGGTTTGCGAGTAGGGTACGCGGTGGGAGATGCCAAGTTGATCGAAGCGCTTGATCGAGTCAAGGACAGCTTCAATTCCTACCCATTGGGGCGACCCGCCCAAGCCGGAGCCGCCGCTGCCATGCAGGACCGCGCTAACTTTGAATCGACTTGTCGCAAGATCATCGGCACACGCGAAAAACTGGTCGCCAGTCTGCAATCGGCCGGATTTGAAGTGTTACCGTCCGCAGCGAATTTTGTCCTGACTCGTCACCCGCAGTATGATGGCAAGGAGTTGACGGCGAAATTGCGTGAACGCGGTATTATTGTACGCAATTTCCGCAAACCGGAACGCATTGCATCATTCATGCGGATTACTATAGGAACCGACGTGCAGTGTGCGGCGTTGATGGATGCATTGACAGATATTCTGCGTCAGTCCGTTTAATTTCGAGCATACAAAAAAACATCATGCGTACAGCCCAAGTTACTCGCAATACCCTGGAAACCCAGATCAGCGTCACACTCAATCTGGACGGGAGTGGTAACGGCCGTTTCCAGACCGGCGTCCCCTTTCTTGACCATATGCTCGATCAAATTGCCCGTCACGGCGTGATGGATATCGAGGTAAACGCCGTGGGCGATTTGCACATTGATGCCCACCATACTGTGGAAGATATCGGCATTACTTTGGGTCAGGCGTTCGCCAAGGCCATTGGCGACAAGAAGGGCGTGCGGCGATACGGCCATGCCTATGTGCCACTGGATGAAGCACTATCGCGTGTCGTACTGGATTTATCCGGGCGCCCGGGGCTGGATTATCACGTGAGTTATACGCGCGCTGTCATTGGCGGTTTTGATGTGGACCTGATTCACGAATTTTTCCAGGGTTTTATCAACCACGCCGGGGTGACGTTGCATATCGACAATCTGCGCGGCGTGAATGCGCATCATCAGGCCGAAACCATTTTCAAGGCGTTTGGACGTGCACTGCGTATGGCGGTTGAGGCCGACCCGCGCATGGGTGGCGTGATGCCTTCTACCAAAGGCAGTCTTTGACATGAGGGCCGATATTGCCGTAATCGATTACGGTATGGGTAATCTGCGTTCCGTGTCCAAGGCGCTGGAACATGTGGCGCCTGCCGTGAAGGTAGTAGTGACCAATGATCCAGAGACGATACTTTCCGCCGGACGCGTGGTATTTCCAGGGCAGGGCGCTGCGCCAGACTGTATGCGGGAAATTCAGGCGCGTGGTCTCAAGGATGTCATTATTGAGGCCGCAAAAACCAAACCTTTCCTGGGTATATGCATGGGATTACAGGTGCTGTTTGAGCATAGCGAGGAGGGCGATACGCCTTGCCTGGGGGTTCTGCCGGGTCGCGTGCTGCGCTTTCCTGACGAGGCCATGCATGACAGCGCCGGCAATCGGCTAAAAGTGCCGCATATGGGCTGGAACGAAGTGCATCAGGCAGTACCACATCCGATGTGGGGCGGTATTGCCGATGGCTCGCGGTTTTATTTTGTACACAGCTATTATGTAGAAGCAGGGAATCCGGATATGGTTTCGGCGTTTACGCTTTATCCATTTCCGTTTACCAGCGCAGTGACGGCCAACAACATTTTTGCTGTGCAATTTCATCCGGAAAAAAGTCAGGCTGCAGGGCTCGCTTTACTCGGTAATTTTGTAACTTGGGATGGCAACGTTGCTGCCAACCAATGTGATACGTTTAATACCCACTGTTCCTTATAGACCCTACAAGTACCAATAAATACCATGTTGATTATCCCCGCAATTGACTTGAAAGACGGGCACTGTGTACGTCTTAAACAGGGCCTGATGGAAGAGGCCACCGTCTTTTCTGAAGACCCTGCTGAAATGGCGCGTCACTGGCTGGCACAGGGCGCACGTCGCCTGCATCTGGTGGACTTGAACGGCGCATTCGCTGGCAAACCAGTCAACGAAAGCGCGATTAAAGCCATCGTGGATGCGGTGGGTGAGGATGTGCCGGTGCAACTCGGCGGCGGCATCCGCGACCTGGATACCATCGCACGTTATCTGGATGACGGTATTCGCTATGTCATCATCGGTACGGCAGCGGTGAAAACGCCGGGTTTCCTGCACGATGCCTGCAAT
>JBDSHM010000598.1:0-3243 GCA_039918495.1 Sulfuriferula sp.
GTTTCGCTGTTTCCGCCGGTGCAAGGCGGCTAAACATGTAGCGGCGGTCTGTGACCGCTGGAAATTTCAGCGGCGGCAATGCGGTAAGGCGGGATTCTAACGGCAGGATAGTCATGGCGGGATTGTACCGCGATGCGCAAAGGAGCCAGGATAGCCAGATGTAAAATATCAAAACTGGCATGCTGCGCCGCGAAAATAATTTGTGGCATGTGGGCTTAAAATTAGCCGGAATTTGCCGATAACCGAATATGCTGAAAAAAATCAAAATACGTGATGCCCGTCTGGGGATGTACATTCACGAAATCTGCGGTAGCTGGATGGATCATCCATTCTGGAAAAAATCATTTCTGCTTTCCGAGCAGGCTGACTTCAATACGCTGGCCCAGTGTGGCGTGAAAGAAATGTGGATCGACATCAGCAAGGGTCTGGATGTGGCGCCACTGGTTCATACCGTGAGTGCCGAAACCGAAAACGAGCGCGTAGAAAGCACATTTCAGCTATTGGCCAAGACGGCCCAAGATAAGGAACCCGCGCGCGCAAATTTGCAGGATGAACTGGGACGAGCCAGGAAGATTCACGCCAAGGCCGCACAGGCGGTAACCTCCATGTTCAATGAAGCGCGTATGGGGAATGCCATCAAGGTGGAGGAGGTGACGACGCTGGTTGAGGAAATCAATCAGTCGATTGCGCGTAATTCGGATGCGCTGCTCAGTCTGGCCCGTTTGAAAAATGCCGACAATTACACTTATCTGCACTCAGTCGCCGTATGCGCCTTGATGATTGCCCTGGGGCGCCAGCTCGGTTTGCAAGGCGATATCCTGAAAGAAGCCGGAATGGCTGGTTTATTGCATGACGTAGGCAAGATGGCTATCCCGGGGGAAATATTGAACAAGCCCGGTCGTCTGACGGATGAGGAGTTCCTGATAGTCAAGGCGCATCCGCAGCAGGGGTGGGAGATGCTCAAGAACTGTCCTGATGTAGGCGAAATGGCGCTGGATGTTTGCCTGCACCATCACGAGACCGTGGTTGGGACGGGTTATCCTGACGGGCTTTCCGGTGAAGCATTGAGCCTGTACGCCCGCATGGGCGCGGTTTGCGATGTGTATGACGCGATCACTTCCGACCGTTGTTACAAGGCTGGCTGGGCACCTGGAGAGGCGATCCGTAAAATGACGGAGTGGAAAGATGGCCGGTTTGACGAGGCGGTATTCCGGGCATTTGTCAAAACAGTCGGCATTTATCCCGCCGGTACGCTGGTGAAACTTAAATCGGGACGTCTTGGCGTTGTGTTGGAGCAATCTGAAAAAGGGCTGCTCTCCCCGATAATCAAAGTGTTTTTCTCGACGCGTTCGAATGCGCATATCAAGCCGGAGTTGATCGACTTATCGAAGTCGACGGAAACGATTGCCAATCTGGAAGACGCCCAGACGTGGGGATTCGATTTGGCCGAATTGGCCGGTTTAAAGGCGTGATGGCAGTATTACTGAGCGGAACGTAGCTTGTCTACCAGCTGTAACAGGGCCTTGCCGCGGTGGCTGATGGCGTTTTTTTCATCGGGTGCCAATTCGGCACCGGTCTTGCCTAATTCGGGCACCAGAAAATAAGGGTCGTAGCCGAAGCCGTCATTGCCACGCGGCGTGTCGATGATCTCGCCATGCCAGCTGCCTTCGGCGATGATCGGCTGCGGGTCTTCGGCGTGGCGCAGATAAACGATGACGCAGTAATAATGTGCACGCCGATTCGTTTGGCCGGCCAGGGCCGCAATCAGTTTTTCGTTATTGCGCTGGTCGGATTTGGGTTCGCCTGCGTAACGCGCCGAGTACACGCCGGGCGCACCGCCGAGGGCGTCGACGCAGATGCCGGAGTCGTCAGCCAGCGCGGGCAGGCCGGTAAGAAGCGCGGCATGGCGTGCCTTGGTGATGCAATTCTCGACAAAAGTGCCAAAGGGTTCTTCTGCCTCCGGCACGTCATAGACTGATTGCGGTACCGCCTCGAATCCCAGCGGGGCGAGAATACGGCTGATTTCGCGCAATTTCCCCAGGTTGTTACTGGCAATAACAAGTTTTTGCATATTTTTAACCCCGTGCTGGTTTTTTCTTTTTTATGATCTATATTGAGTCCAATAATTATAATTAATCTTGGAAATTTCTTTCATTTAAATCTTGCGTCATACAGATGGTTGTGGCCATTTTTGCTCCAAAACTTATAGAGTTTCATCACGTCAAGTAAAGGAGTTGCCTGACATGAAAGGTTATTTGTTTGGCACGTGGATAATAGCGGCAATGTCGGTGTCTTTGCCGGCGATGCCTGCGCCACTGGGACTGCCGCCCGTCCCCATTCCGGCTGACAATCCGCAAACGCCGGAGAAGATCAGGCTGGGTGACAAATTATTCCACGATAAGCGGTTCAGTTCTACCGGACAAGTGAGTTGCGCCACTTGTCATGATGCCAAAAAAGCGTTTACCGATAGCCCGCTGCGCGTTTCGGAAGGTATCAACAAACTGAAGGGAACCCGCAACGCCCCAACCGTTATAAACGCAGCCTATTTTCATAAGCTGTTTTGGGATGGGCGCGAACCCAGTCTGGAAGAACAATCCAAGGATCCCATGGTAAATCCGGTGGAAATGGGCTTGCCGAACCACGAACCCGTGCTCAAGCTTGTACGGACTGATCCGGAATACGTGAAAGCGTTTAAAGCGGTATTCGGCAAGAGCGGCGAGCAATTGACGATGGAGGAAGTCAAAAAGGCCATTGCCAGTTTCGAGCGCACCATCGTTGCCGGGGATTCGCCGTTTGACCACTATTATTTCGGTGGCGACAAGAAAGCCATGACACCTGCGCAAATTCGCGGCTTCCAGGTATTTATGGGTCAAGGGCGTTGTGCTTCCTGCCATACCGTGGAACAGGATCAGGCGCTGTTCACCGACAACCGTTTCCACAATATCGGTATAGGCATTAACCGCATGCAGCAAGACGTGCCGCGCCTGACCAGCGAATTTTTGAAAGCCAAGGAGCAAGGAGGGAACGTGGACAAAGCGGTGCTCGGCGACCCGAAAACCTCCAATCTGGGCCGTTTTGCGGTGACCGATGCGTTGGACGACATGGGTTCGTTCAAGACTTCGACGCTGCGCAATATTGCCGTGACCGCGCCATATATGCATGACGGCAGCCTGAAAACCCTGAAGGAAGTGGTCGTTCACTACAACAACGGCGGGGTGACCAAGAAAGGCGATCGGGTCAATG
>JBDSHM010000599.1:0-3181 GCA_039918495.1 Sulfuriferula sp.
GGAAAATACACGTCGTGATTTCCTCAAAAAATCCACCGGTATCCTCGGTGCCGCTGCGCTGATGAACTTGGTCGCACCCGGCGTACGCAGTGGAGCCTGGGCCGCCGGGTCCGACGCACCGGAAAAAACCGAGGTCAAAATCGGCTTCATTCCTCTCACAGATTGCGCCTCGGTAGTCATCGCCAGCGTGATGGGTTTCGATAAAAAATACGGCATCAAAATCACTCCCAGCAAGGAAGCCTCCTGGGCCGCCGTACGCGACAAGCTGGTAAACGGCGAGCTAGATGGGGCGCACGTGCTGTATGGCTTGATTTACGGCGTGCAAATGGGTATCGGCGGGCCGAAGAAAGACATGGCCAACCTGATGACGCTGAACAACAACGGCCAGGCGATTACGCTCTCCGACCAGCTCAAGGCCAAAGGTGCAGTGGACGGCGTAAGCCTCGCCAGGCTGATCAAGGCCGAGCCGCGCGAATACACTTTCGCCCAGACCTTCCCTACCGGCACCCATGCCATGTGGCTGTATTACTGGCTGGCTGCTTACGGGGTGAATCCGTTCACTGAAGCCAAGGTAATTACCGTGCCGCCGCCGCAAATGGTGGCCAATATGCGCGTGAACAACATGGATGGCTTTTGTGTGGGGGAGCCGTGGAATGCGCGCGCCATCCTCGACAAGATCGGTTTCACTACGGTCACCAGCCAGGAGATATGGAAAGATCACCCGGAGAAAATTCTCGGCACCAGCGCCGACTGGGTTGCCAAGCATCCGAATACTGCGCGCGCGCTGATCATGGCGGTGCTGGATGCGTCGCGTTACATCGACACCATGAGCAACCGTACTCAGGTCGCCAAGATCATCGCCGCGAAATCCTATGTGAATACCGACGTCGATGCCATCGAAGGCCGCATGCATGGCCAGTACGAAAACGGTCTGGGCAAGAAATGGCAGGATCCGAACTATATGAAATTCTTCAACGACGGCAAGGTGAACTTCCCCTACCTGTCCGACGGCATGTGGTTCCTCACCCAGCACAAACGCTGGGGTCTGCTCAAAACCGATCCGGATTATCTGGCCGAGGCGCAAAAGGTCAACCAGATCAAGCTCTACACCGAAGCTGCCACCCAGCTCAAGATCGCCGTACCGAAAAGCCCGATGCGCACTTCCAAGCTGATCGACGGGGTGGTGTGGGACGGCACCGATCCGAAGAAGTACGCCAACAGCTTCAAGATCCATGCTTAGCCCCCGGGATTTGAAAGGAAGCCATCATGACGCCCGAGCAAATCACGCTGGTCAAATCCAGTTGGCAACAGGTTTTGCCCATCACGGACATCGCGGCAGATCTGTTTTACACCCGGCTGTTCGAATTGGACCCCTCCCTGCGCGGCCTGTTCAAAGGCGACATGACCGAGCAGGGGCGCAAGCTGATGGCCATGATCAATACGGTGGTCAACAGCCTCGACCAGCTGGGGCCGATCCTGGGTGCTGTGGAAGAAATGGGGCGGCGCCATGCCGGATACGGGGTGAAAGACCACCACTACGACACGGTGGGAGGGGCGCTCATCTGGACACTTGGTCAAGGCCTCGGCGGGCGCTTCACACCGGATCTGAAACAGGCCTGGATCAGCGCTTACACCATACTGGCTAGTGCCATGAAGAAGGCTGCGTATACCACGGCATGACATTGCGGCGGGTGTCGGCTGATCACATTGATGGCCGTGACATGCGCGGTACAAACAGAAATCAAGGAGCTTCACCATGAGTGCCGTTTATAAAACGCTGCAACACGTTCCACCCGCAAATGACGTCGGCACGGGAAATATTGCCGCAGACACCGCCGATACACACGCCCAACCCGCCGTACCCCGGCTCCGCTTCAACCTTAAGGAAACGCTCGCAGCAGTAATGCGCATTTTGATTCCACCCCTGTTGGGCATAGCCGCTTTTATCGGCATCTGGGCATTGGTCGCCCAGGAGACGAGCAATCTGCCCGGCCCTTACAAAACCTGGGTTTCAGCTCAGGCGCTATTCGCCCATCCGTTTTACAACAACGGCCCCAACGACCAGGGCATCGGCTGGAACATCCTGTATTCGCTGTATCGAGTGGGGCTGGGCTTTGGCATGGCAGCACTGGTCGGTATTCCACTGGGCTTCATGATCGGCCGCTTCAGGTTCCTCGCTGCCATGACCGCGCCCATCATCAGCTTGCTGCGGCCAGTATCGCCGCTGGCCTGGCTACCCATCGGCCTGCTGGTGTTCCATCGCGCCGAACCCGCCTCAATCTGGGTCATTTTCATCTCCAGCATCTGGCCGATGATCATGAATACCGCTGTCGGTGTACGGCAGGTTCCGCAGGACTACCTCAACGTTGCGCGCGTCCTGAATCTATCTGAATGGAAAGTATTCAGCCGTATCCTGTTCCCTGCGGTTGTGCCGCATGTACTCACCGGTATACGCCTATCCATCGGCGTGGCGTGGCTGGTAATCGTCGCCGCCGAAATGCTCACCGGCGGCGTGGGAATTGGCTTCTGGGTATGGGATGAATGGAACAACCTCAACGTCGCACACATCATCATCGCCATTTTCGTGGTCGGCATCGTCGGACTGCTACTGGAACAGATGCTGGTACTGATTGCCAAGCGTTTTAGCTACGAATAAGGAAATCATCATGGAAAAATTTGTACTGCTGGAAAAAGTGGAGGTCACCTTCCCCACCAAAAAAGGGCCGTTTCAAGCCTTGCACAATATCAATCTGAATATCAACCAGGGGCAATTCTTCACCCTGATCGGACACTCCGGTTGCGGCAAGTCAACCTTGCTGAATGTGGTAGCGGGTCTGTTGGACGCCAGCAGCGGCATGGCACTGTGCGCGGGGCGCGAGATCAAAGGACCGGGGCCGGAACGCGGCGTGGTGTTCCAGAACCATTCCCTGCTACCCTGGCTCACCTGTCACGAGAATATCTATCTTGCAGTGGAACGCGTATTCGGTCGCAAGGAGAACAAGGCCAAGCTCAAGCAACGTACCGTCGAGGCCCTTGCTTTAGTAGGGCTCACTCACGCCGAACACAAACGCCCACATGAAATCTCTGGCGGCATGAAGCAACGCGTCGGTATTGCCCGCGCGCTGGCGATGGAACCCAAGGTATTGCTGCTGGATGAACCCTTCGGCGCACTCGATGCCCT
>JBDSHM010000600.1:0-2706 GCA_039918495.1 Sulfuriferula sp.
GATTTCGGTTCCTTTCAGGTTCTTTCTCGGCGCACCGCTGTTTCTGTTGCTGGCAGCCCTGATATTGCTGGTTTCCGGTCCGCAGGCGCTGATGTCGCGCTGGACGCCTGCCCTGCTCGCGCTGACGCATCTGGTCACACTGGGTTTCCTATCCATGACCATGATCGGCGCACTCATGCAAATGCTGCCGGTGGTAGCCGACTCGTCTATGCCGCAACCGCAGCTGGTAGCCTGGATGGTGCATATTCCGCTGGTTGCGGGCACGGCAATGCTGGCGTCCGGCCTGTTTTTTTCACAAACCGATATGCTCGATGCTGCCATTTTCATGCTGGCATTTGCGCTTGGCGTATTCCTGATCGCGGCCGCATACAGCCTCGCCACTTCACGAGTGCGCCATGCCACGACCCGCGCCATGCTTTTTGCCGGCATCGCTCTGGCGCTCACTGTTGGGCTGGGTACTGCGCTTGTCGGCACGCTGAGCGGTTACTTCCATCTCCCGATGCAAGAACTCGTCGGATTGCATGTGGCGTGGGGTCTGCCGGGCTGGGTCGGACTGCTGGTAATGGGGGTGGCATACCAGGTGGTACCCATGTTCCAGTTGACGCCGGCCTACCCTGCCCGCCTCACACGCTGGCTCGGCGGTTCGGTGTTTTGGCTGCTGTGCGCATGGTCCCTGACGTCGCTGATACCCTCTCCTCTGGCGTCATGGGGCGGCTCGCTCGTTGCAGGTGGCATAGCGATCGGATTCGCCGTGTTTGCAGGTGCGACCCTGTATTTGCAGCAAAAAAGACGCCGTAGAATAGTCGATGTCACCCAGCAATTCTGGCGTATTGGCATGCTCAGTCTGCTTGCTGCCGTTGCGCTCTGGGGGGGCGCTCAACAGGTGCCCGGAATCGCCGCAGATCCGCGTTACCCTATCGTTTTGGGTGTGCTGTTCATGTTTGGTTTTGCGGTATCCGTGGTCAGCGGCATGCTGTACAAGATTGTGCCGTTCCTGGTCTGGTTTCATCTGCAAGGCCGTCTGCCCAAGGGCAGTACGGTTCCCAACATGAAACAGATCGTACCCGACCACGCGGCGCGGCGCCAGATGCAAGCGCACGCGACAACACTGCTATTGCTGCTCGGGAGCATTGCATGGCCTGTGCTGATTTACCCGGCCGCGCTGGCGCTGGGTTTCGCCTCTTGCATGCTGTGGCTGAACCTGCTCGCCGCAGCGCGGCTGTATCTGAAATTTGCGCGCTTATGAAAGCGCGGGCTTGCTGCCGTTCAGCAGATATTCCAGCAATTCTCGCACTGGCCGGATGGCAGCACCGAACGGCAGGCTTTCCGAGCCTCTGAAGAACAAACCCTTGCCGATATCGCCGTGCAACGCGGCAGCCAGTTGCGAATCGATCCAGAACTGTCCGGCCTTGACTATGCAGGTAAACAACGTTTCGTTTGATGTTGTGATATCACTTGTGAGATGCTGATAGAGGTGGATTTCCGATGCGAGAGGCCGCCGGATCGCGCTCAGGCGGTGCGCAATTGATTCCATGCATTTTTTACTGAACCTGTATCGAGGAGCATGGCCACGGAAAATTCAAAAATACATTCTTTACTGGCAAATGTGCCTCTGTTCAGCGCGCTGCAGCCAGCGGAAATAGAGTGCATCACATTGGGGTCGAGAGTACTGAAGGCAGCTCGTGGTGAAATCCTGTTCCATAGCGGAGATGCCCCTAGTGGCTTCTATGTCATTGTGTACGGCCAAATAAAACTGGTCTTTACATCGCCTCAGGGCATGGAAAAAGTTGTGCATCTGATGGGGCCGGGTGAGAGTTTTGGAGA
The DNA here is from genome assembly GCA_039918495.1 of Sulfuriferula sp. Taxonomy (GTDB): domain Bacteria; phylum Pseudomonadota; class Gammaproteobacteria; order Burkholderiales; family Sulfuriferulaceae; genus Sulfuriferula. The sequence continues at coordinate 1,825 of JBDSHM010000600.1, forward strand.
GGCTGTGATGTTTTTGGATAAGCCCTATCCGGTATCCGCGCAAGCGCTCGCCGATTCACTCCTGATTCATGTCGGAAAGAGGGAGGTACTTGACGAGATTGAACGGAATCCTGGATTCGCCCGTAAAATGCTGGCCGGATTGAGCATGCGGCTTCATACCCTGGTGCGGGATGTGGAAGCCTATTCCCTGCGTTCCGGCGTGCAACGAGTGATCGGTTATCTTCTCCAGAACGATCAGGGATCTTCTTCAGAGGGGGATATCCTTCGCTTTCATTTCCCGGCAAGCAAGCAGATTATTGCCTCGCGCCTGAACATCTCGCCGGAGACACTTTCCCGTATCTTGCACGATCTCAGCGTAGCCTGTCTGATTCGCGTTGAAGGCAAGCAGATTGAGGTACTGGATATCGAGCGCTTGCGTGCCTATAGCTAGTCCGGATATTGCATAAATTGGCGCACGCCCTCGCTGGTCTTTTGATTGAAGCGATCGGGCCGGCACATGCTTGAATACCTGCCTCGCCGGGCTGCCTTGCCGAGCCCAAAATTGCGTCCTGCAAAAGGCGCATGAAGATATGCATACGGACAAGCTCTAAGCCCCAGGCATTGGGAGGTTTGCTCGCCTGAAGCAAGTTCAAATCGCCGATGCCCTCTGCGGACCGGCGATTCCATTTCCAGATCGAACATCTTCCGCTGGATATCTTCAATGCAGCACAATTTTCTTGTTTTTTCTTGATATAGATCAAAGAACACAATATCTGCAACTGCTAATATTACGCGCATGCTGCGACTAAATGACGCAGCGACCGCATGACGCGGCGGCTGACCTGATAATCTTTAACCGAGGAGTGAAACAATGACTTCCAGTGACTGGAAAGACAAGGGACT
>JBDSHM010000601.1:0-7200 GCA_039918495.1 Sulfuriferula sp.
GGCTGATGGCTGGACCAGTGTCAGTTTCGTGCGGCCGGTGCACGGGCTGCTGGCCATGCATGGTGCGGATGTCGTGCCGCTCCACGTGTTAGGGTTGAGCGCCGGGCGTGAAACGCAGGGCCATCGCTTCGAAGCCGGCATCAATCCGGTAGTCATCAGAGATGCAGACAGTTATGCGGAACAATTGCAAAACGAAGGTGCCGTAATCGCCAGTTTTGCCGAGCGTCGTGCAGAGATAGTGCGCCAGTTCGAGGCCATGACCGCGCAGCATGGCTTGAAACCCATCGAAGATGAGGCATTGCTGGATGAAGTGACCGCGCTGGTTGAACGCCCCAATGTCTTGCTCGGAAAATTCGACGAGGCTTTCCTTGATGTACCGCAGGAATGCCTGATTTTGACTATGAAGGCGAACCAGAAATATTTTCCGTTACTGGATGCGGCAGGTAAGCTCACCAATCAGTTTCTGGTTGTTTCCAACATTAGTCCGACAGACCCCAGTGCTGTGATCGGCGGCAACGAACGAGTGGTGCGCCCGCGTCTGGCGGATGCCAAATTCTTTTTCGAGCAGGATAGAAAAAAGACGCTGGATTCTCGTGTATCGGGCCTGGCGCGCGTGGTCTATCACAACAAACTTGGCACCCAGGGTGAGCGTGTGGAACGCGTTCAGGCGATTACCAGCAATATCGCGCAGGAACTACGCGATATACTGCTCGCAGGATCAGCTCTCCAGGCCGCGCGGCTGGCCAAAGCTGATCTGCTTACCGACATGGTAGGCGAATTCCCCGAATTACAGGGCATTATGGGGCGCTATTATGCGCAGCATGACGGGCTGAGCGACGACATCGCATTTGCCATTGAGGATCACTACAAACCGCGTTTTGCGGGCGATGAATTGCCGCGCAATCGGGTAGGTGTCTATGTTGCGCTGGCGGACAAACTGGAAACCCTGGTAGGCATGTTTGGCATAGGACAAATCCCGACCGGAGACAAAGACCCGTTTGCGTTGCGTAGACATGCGCTGGGCGTAATTCGCCTGTTAATCGAAAAGAATCTGCCATTGAGCCTGGATACCCTGATTCAGAAAACCGCGGATATATTCAAGGATATCGCCGGTTTTGAGGTTGGGCGTGCGGTAGGGGGATCCCAGGATTTCATTAATGATCGTCTTGCCGGCTACTTGCGCGAGCAGGGCTACAGCGCGCAGGAACTCGATGCGGTGCTGGCGTTAAAACCGCCGGTTCTGGCCAATATTCCAAAGCTGCTCGACGCGGTGCATACCTTTGCGGGATTGCCCGAAGCACTCGCGCTGGCCGCCGCCAACAAGCGCGTCCGCAACATCCTGAAAAAGACGGAGGGCGAGGTGAGCAGCGTGGCTGATCCGGATCGCTTTGTCGAAGCGGCTGAATCTGCGTTGTTTATGGCTCTTGGCGAGATTGCCCCGCAGGCAGATGCGGCGTTTGCGTCCGGCGATTACAGCGCCTCGTTACAGCTCCTGGCCGGTCTCAAGTCGCCGGTCGACGCCTTTTTCGACAGCGTGATGGTCAATGCCGACGATCCGGCGCTCAAGGCCAATCGGCTTGCGCTCCTGAAACAATTGCAGCAAACCATGAACCGGGTGGCTGACATTTCCCGGCTCGCCGCTTAAACTCATGCCATGAAGCTCATTATTCTCGACCGCGATGGCGTCATCAATGTGGATTCCGATCACTTCATCAAGTCACCGGATGAATGGAAGCCCATTCCCGGTAGTCTTGAGGCGATCGCGCGCCTCAATCAGGCAGGCTACCGGGTAGCCGTGGCAACCAATCAATCGGGGGTTGGACGCGGGCTGTTTGACATGGCTATGCTCAATGCCATTCATATCAAAATGCATAAAGAGTTGGCGCTGGCAGGGGGGCGGATCGATGCGCTGTTTTACTGCCCGCATGCCGCCGATTCAAAATGCGCGTGCCGCAAACCGTTGCCGGGAATGTTTCTGGATATGGCTTCGCGGTTTAATGTGCAATTATCAGCCATGCCGGCCGTTGGAGACAGCCTGCGTGATCTGCAAGCCGCTGCCGCAGTCGGCGCAACCCCGATACTGGTCAAGACCGGCAAAGGGGCGGCTACGTTAGACGCTGGAAATTTACCCGAAGGTACCGTTGTTTTTGCAGATCTGGCTGAAGTGGTTACTCACTTGCTTGCACAATGATCGTACTGCGTTCGGCACTCTTTGCGCTATTGCAAACCCTATTGACCGTCGTGTTCTCTCTCATCGCACTATTTACGTTTCCCTTTTCTGCGCGCATTCGTTACCGCACTATTACCCTGTGGAACCGGATCGTGGTGTGGCTGGCTGAAGTGATATGCGGCATCCGCTACCGTGTCATTGGCCTGGAGAATCTGCCCGGAAGGCCTGCGGTCGTGATGGCCAAACACCAGTCCGCCTGGGAGACCATCGCGCTGCCGGTATTGCTGCCGCCGATGGCGATAGTGATCAAGCGCGAACTGTTGTGGGTGCCGTTTTTTGGCTGGGGAATGGCGATGCTGTCGCCTATTGCCATCAACCGGGCGGAGGGACGCGCGGCGCTCAAGCAAATTGTGGAACAGGGGCGTGTACGCATGGCCGAGGGCTTCGGTGTCATGATATTTCCGGAAGGAACGCGCATGGCGCCGGGGGAAATCGGGCGTTACGGCATTGGCGGGTCATGGTTGGCCAGTCATGTCAATGCCCTGGTGGTGCCGGTGGCGCATAATGCGGGCGAATTCTGGCCGAAAAACTCCTTTCTCAAGCGCCCTGGTCTGATTATCTTGAGTATCGGTCCGGTAATCGATGCGACGGGGATGAAACCCGATGCACTCAACGAGCAGGTGAAAACCTGGATAGAAACCGAAATGCAGCAGCTGCAAGGCTATGCCTGAACTGCGCCGCAGCAGCGAAACACGGAGCGTCAGCCTGAACGGCGCACGGATTGACTATATTCTGAAACGCAGCAATGCGCGTCGCACCCTGGCGCTGACTATCAAAGACAGTGGCCTGTCAGTCAATGCGCCATGGCGTTTGCCGCTCACCGAAGTGGAACGCTTTATCCTGTACAAGGCGGATTGGGTGCGTGCCCATCTCGACGCGGTCAAATCCCTGCCGACACCGATAATCGACTGGCAGGAGGGGATGTTGCTACCTTACAGGGGAAGACAACTGCGCTTATGTAGTGTTTGCAGTACGGGTCTGGCCGAGGTGAAAGATGAGCGGTTGTGGCTACCGATCAAACCGGGTAGTAATATGCAAGAAGCGGTGTTGGCTTGGTACCAATGTGCTGCCATGATTTATTTTCAGGCACGCTTGCAGACATTTTTGCCATGGTTACGTCGCATGCCCACTAATTTACTTATCAGCAATGCGCGTACGCGCTGGGGAAGTTGTACGCGTGCCGGAGTAATACGACTCAACTGGCGCCTGATCCAAGCACCCGACGCCCAAATTGATTATGTACTGGCACACGAACTGGCACATCTGACATATCTCGACCACTCCCCTGCCTTTTGGCATGAAGTGGCTCGGCTTTATCCCGATTTTGCCGCCGCCCGCAGAATGCTGAATCAGCAGTGTCAGTATTATCATCGTTTTTGAGCGCGTGGCTAATATGCAACTTAATTTCAACTACAATCTCTAAAAACATACCTTAACCTGGAGCGATCATGCGTCCGATACCTTTTTATCTTGCTGCCGCAGGTTTATGCCTGGCGTTTGGCGTCCCATTTTCTGCCTCTGCCGAGCAAGCTGTACCCGCCAAGCTTATTAAGGCAGCAAAGCCTAAGGCGGCAATGGAGCTTCCCAAGATAGCGTTGACCAGTCAACTGCTGTATGAGTTTCTGGTAGCTGAAATTGCCGGTCAACGCGGCGATTACAGTGTGGCCAGTGAAGCTTATCTTGACCTTGCCAAGACAACGCGTGACCCACGGATTGCCCAGCGGGCGACTGAAGTGGCGATGTTTGCCCATCGTGCCGCCGCTGCGCAAGCGGCGGCCAATATCTGGCTGGATACGCAACCCGACTCATTGAATGCGCAAAAATCCCTGGCTGCATTACTGGTAAGCGATGGCAAGCTTAACGAGGCACGGCCGCATCTGGAAAAGCTGATTTCGGCTGAGGGAAACAATGCAGGTACCGGTTTTATGCATCTGGGTTCGTTGCTATCCCGCCAGAAAGACAAGCAGGCCGCTTTGGAGTTGGTCAAAAGCTTGGCCGCCCCTTATCCGGATCTGCCGGAAGCGCATTTCGCGATTGCTCAGGCAGCTGCCAACGCGAGCCATTACGACGTTGCGATGAGCGAAATTGAGACAGCAGCCAAACTCAAGCCGGGTTGGGAATTGGCCGCCCTGTTCCATTTTCAGCTGGTTAACCGCGAAAATAAAGCAGACGGCATCGCTTTCTTACAGGATTTTCTCAAGCAATATCCGGAATCCAAGGAGGTGCGCCTGGTTTATGCACGGCTATTGGTTGGACAGAATCAGTATGCGGCAGCACGGGACGAGTTTCGTCTGCTGGAAAAAGATGTGCCAGGCAATCCCGAGCTGGGTATGGCGATTGGGCTGCTGTCATTACAGCTGAAAGACCTTGATAGCGCCGAGAGCGCATTCAAGACCGTGTTGCAATCCAATCAGGCGGATGTGGGTGCAGCCCAGATTTATCTGGGCCAGATAGCCGAGATACGCAAGCAATATGACTCGGCTGCAAAATGGTACAAATCGGTCGCGCCAGGCGCCCATTACGTTTCGGCCCAAATCCATTACGCCGGTTTGCTGGCGAAACAAGGAAAAACAACCGAAGCGCGCGCCTATCTGCATAACCTGAAGGTGGATGGCGAGGCTGACAAAATACAACTGATTGAAGCGGAAGCCCAGTTGCTGCGGGAAACCAAGGATTACGAAGGTGTATATGCGTTGTTAGGCAAGGCGTTAGCGACCCGACCGGATTCACCTGAATTATTGTATGACCATGCCATGGCGGCTGAACGTGTCAATAAGCTTGATGTGCTGGAAAAAGACTTGCGTCATCTGATTCAGATCAAGCCGGACTATGCGCAGGCTTACAATGCCTTGGGTTATACGCTGGCAGACCGCACCAACCGGCTTGACGAGGCGGTGAAGCTTCTGGACCATGCTTTGAAGCTGGCGCCAAACGATGCGTTCATCCTCGATAGTATGGGCTGGGCGCAGTATCGCCAGGGTAATCTGGATAAGTCGCTGGACTATTTGCAGCGGGCTTTTGCGCAACGCAAAGACCCGGAAATCGCAGCACATCTGGGTGAAGTGCTATGGGCAAAAGGCAACCGGGATGAAGCGCGTAAACTCTGGCAAACAGCGCTGGACGGTAGTCCGCAAAATCAGGCGTTGCTGGATGTGATGCAAAAATACAAGAAACCTTGACCATGCGTTTTCCCATGCAATGCTGGCGCCCGCCCGCCAGCATTTTTTTTATACTCGGTTTGGCCGGTTGCGCCACACTGCCGCCCGAAGCTGCAGCACCGGTGGCAAGCCAAGCTCCCCGTGTATTCGAGCTCTCCGGCAGGATTGCGGTGAAATACCGGGATCAGTCATCCTCAGGCAGTCTGCGCTGGCAACATCGGCCGGATCAGGACAACATTACATTGCTTTCACCACTGGGCCAGACGGTGACGCAAATTACCCGCGATACGGATGGCGTGACGCTGATTGATCAGGCCCATAAAGTGCATCATGCAGCGAGCGCAGAAATGCTCACTCAGGATATGCTGGGATGGCGTTTGCCGCTCTCTGGTTTGAGTTATTGGGTCGTGGGGCAACCAGCACCCTTACTACCGTATCACGCCGACCGCGATGCGCAACACCGCCCCACACAGCTCGTGCAGGATGGCTGGCGGGTGAATTACAGTGCCTGGCAGACAGTGGATGGGCAAGGTTTGCCGCGCAAGATGACGTTGCAGCGTGACGACCTGGAAATCCGTCTGGTGATGGATCAATGGATGTTGAAAGCGGCACCGCAATGAAGACCCTGGTATGCCCTGCACCCGCAAAATTAAATCTGTTCCTGCATGTAGTAGGTCGACGGGCGGATGGTTATCATTTGTTGCAGACATTGTTTCGCATGATTGATTACGGCGATACGCTGCATCTGGGCTTGCGCGATGATGGGCGCATTGTTCGCCAGCACCCATTGGCGGGTGTAGCGGAGGCAGACGATCTATGCATGCGCGCAGCGCACCTGTTAAAAGCTACTACTGGAAGCGCGCTAGGAGTGGATATCAGACTGGACAAACGTCTGCCAATGGGGGGTGGGTTAGGTGGCGGCAGTTCGGATGCAGCGAGTGTGTTATTGGGATTGAACAGTTTATGGGAGCTGGGTTTATCGCGCAGACGCCTGCAGGAATTGGCGATAAAACTAGGAGCGGATGTGCCATTTTTTGTATTCGGTCAGACTGCATTGGCCGAGGGAGTGGGCGACCTGCTGCATGCGTTGACGCTGGAGCCTGTTTGGTATGTCGTGCTGATCCCGGCCGTCAGTATTTCCACTCAAGCAGTATTTACGCATCCGGATTTGACAAGAGACAGCGAAATCATCAAAATAGCCGACTTTTCGGAAGCCAGAATTTCAGGCATGCGAAACGACCTGCAAGTCGTTGTTAGTCGGGACTATCCAGAAGTGGCGCGGCATCTGGACTGGCTGGGTCAACACGGTGCAGCACAAATGAGCGGGTCTGGCGCATGTGTTTTTGCTGCGTTTGATACGGCGGAAAAGGCACACAGTGTGCTGGCGGAAATTCCGTCAACGATGCGTGGTTTCGTGGCGGCGGGTTTGGATAGGCATCCGCTTTACGATTATGCGGGTGACCAGGAAGTGGTGCAGAGTTAAGTAATTAGGGGAGTCGCCAAGTGGTAAGGCAACGGGTTTTGATCCCGTCATTCGTAGGTTCGATCCCTACCTCCCCTGCCAGGATTTTACGGCGTTCTTTCCGGGCGTCAGCAAGAAGCGTGTAATGACCTGTTACACGCTTTAGTTTTTTTGGGATGGGGTGAGTGTGTCGTACGACAGCATGATGGTATTTACCGGCAATGCCAATCCCCGGCTAGCCGCAGACGTAGTGCGTCACCTGAATATACATCTGGGGCGCGCGACAGTTGCGCGGTTTTCAGATGGTGAGGTGATGGTGGAATTGCTTGAGCATGTGCGCGGCAAGGACG
>JBDSHM010000602.1:0-13624 GCA_039918495.1 Sulfuriferula sp.
ATGCCGCACGTTGTCAGTCTGGTCTGTCCACCGGCCTCACCGCGGCCGGGTACCACAATTTCCGTGTATTTCTGGAAAAACTGGACAGTGCAATTACCGGGCAGCGTGAAATCGTGCGCGAAGCACAAAAGCTTGCCGATAAAGCCCGCAGCGCCTGGCAAGATTGCGAACGTAAACGCCTGTCCTTTGGCGCACTGGAGAATCGCGCCAGGAAACAGATTCAGCAACACGAGAGCCGGCGTGACCAGAAGCTCATGGACGAACATGCTGCACGGAAAACACTCTACAAACGGTAGGACAAGATAACCATGAATCCGACAAGCCCTGTGCAAACCCAGACCAGCCCTGTGTCTGCAGCCAAACAAACCAATTCCGCACCTGCGGATGTCCCATTTAATCAGGTCCTCTCCGGCGAGGTGGCGAACCGTCAGAATTCTGCCAATGCGGACAAATCCGCCAGCCAGGAAACGGATGGCAAATCCGCTCAGGACCAGCAAACGGCAACCGCAGCGGCGGCCAAGGAAGCCAAACCTACCGAGGCAACCGATACCAAACTCAAAAATGGCAAAGACAGCAAAGACGATGCTGCCGTCACGTCGTCGGTATCCGCAGATTTGCTCGCACTAGTGGCTAACTTTAGTCATATACCGGTAACTTCAACCAAGACAGATGGACCGCTTTCACAACGGGATGCCAGCATTGCAATCGATATTGGCAAAGGCACCGGGGCTGCACATGCCGGTCTGCAGAAACCGCTGATTGCGGGGCAACTGGACGGCTCGACAGGGAATGCATCGTCCAAACCCGAGATCGACTTGACCGCCCCTGGAAAACTGTTGGGCGACTTAAAACCAGCGATTGATCCGACAGCTATAAAACTCGAGCCGATCAAACTTCAGGAGTTGACGCCGGGGACAACAGCGGCTGCTTTGACGCCATTGCAGCAAGCTTCAGTCAATATTGCGCAGGCAGCAGCAGGGATGCCCGGCGAGAAACTGACGCCGGCAGTGGGTACCCCCGCGTGGGATCAGGCACTGGGTCAAAAAATCGTGTGGATGGCAACCGGTGCCCAACAAAGTGCGTCGTTAACCCTCAATCCACCGGATCTGGGTCCATTACAAGTCGTCGTGCATGTATCCAATGACCAGGCCAGCGCCACGTTTATTTCGGCACATCCAGATGTGCGTCATGCCCTCGAAGCCGCTTTACCCAAATTGCGTGAAATGATGGGAGATGCCGGGATTCAACTCGGTCAAAGCACGGTAAGCGCCGGAAATCCCAATCAGCAGGATACCCATGGAGGATCGTCCCGACATGCCTCATCTGGACTGGTCGATACCAGCGGCACAAGCGACAGCACCATCCAGTCCGGACAGATTCAAATACGCACGACAGGGCTGGGAATGGTCGATACTTTCGCATAAATACCGAAATCGGATGTAAAACCGGATATACGCCCTCTTCCCCCCTCTTTTCTTTGCATCCAATCTTGATTCTTTTTTTAATAATGGACACATGCAACACACTCATGCATCACTAGAGGAATAAAAATGGCAAAAGCACCACCGCAAGCCGAAGCTGCCGCCGAGGCTCCCGTCGTCAAATCCAAGAAACCACTGTTTCTGATATTGGGCATAGTGGCACTCGTGTTAGGGGGGGGCGGAGCTGCTGCCTGGTATTTCACTCAGCCGAAAAGCGCGCAACATGCCAAGGCCGAACCGGCCAAACCCCCGGTTTTCGTGAACATGGATGCATTTACAGTCAATCTGCAATCGGAAGACAGCGACAAGTTTCTACAGACGGCATTTACCCTTCAGGTCAAGGATCAGGCTCAGGTAGAAATTATCAAATTGCATTTACCGCAAGTGCGTAGCCGTTTGCTGTTACTGCTTTCCAGCCAGAAAGCCTCCGACATTCTGACACCGGATGGAAAAAACAAGCTCGCCAAGGAAATCATTGCGCAGGTGAACAAACCTTTTGAAGCCAAAGCCACGCCCCAAAGTGTTACCGGCGTGTTTTTCACCTCGTTCGTGATTCAGTAACATCATGTCGGATAGCTTTCTTTCCCAGGAAGAAGTCGATGCCCTGCTAAAGGGTGTCACAGGTGAGCAGGATGAAATCCTGGCACCTGTCGATACCTCTGCAGTACGCCCCTACAATCTGGCCACCCAGGAACGCATCGTTCGCGGCAGAATGCCGACGCTCGAAATCATCAATGAGCGTTTTGCACGCCTGTTTCGCATCGGTCTGTTCAGTTTCCTGCGGCGTAGCGCAGAAGTGTCGGTGGGCCCGGTACGGGTTTCCAAATACAGCGAATTCATTCGCAACCTGATGGTGCCTACCAATCTTAATCTGGTGCAGATCAAACCGTTGCGAGGCACAGCCCTGATGGTATTTGATCCAGGTCTGGTGTTCCTCATGGTAGACAATCTTTTTGGCGGCGATGGACGTTTTCACACCCGCGTCGAAGGTCGGGATTTTACCCAAACGGAACAACGCATCATTCAGCGCATACTGGCTATCGTATTTGAAACCTATGCGAAATCATGGGAATTCGTGTACCCGGTGGAACTGGATTTCATTCGTTCCGAAATGAATACCCAGTTCGCCAATATCGCCACACCCAATGAAGTGGTAGTAGCCACGACTTTCACGATAGAACTGGGCCCGGCCAGTGGGGAAATGCATTTTTGTATGCCCTACTCGATGATCGAGCCCATCCGCGACATTCTGACCAGCAGTTTGCAGGGCGAAACGATGGAAGTGGATAAACGCTGGACACGCCTGATGACCCAGCAGATCCAGATCGCAGAAGTCGAGATCGTAACTGACTTGGGCACATCGAGAGTGACACTGGGTGACATCCTCAATATGCAGGCGGGTGATGTCATCCCGTTTTCCATGCCGGAAACCGTTACCGCCAAGGTCGATGACGTGCCGGTTATGGAATGCAGTTACGGAATATTAAACGGGCAGTATGCGTTACGCGTCGAGCAACTTCTGACCCAGAGCATCAATGAATCCATTCAAGGAGAACAGCATGGCTGAAGATACAGATACCCAGACGATAGCCGAAGATGATTGGGGTGCAGCCATGGCTGAACAGGCAGTCGCCGAAACGGAAGCATCCGCCTTGAAGACAGCGCCGGCAAGCGCGACCATTTTCAAGGAATTTGCCGGTCAGGGTATCAAGGGTGAAACGCACAATGATATTGACTTCATTCTCGATATTCCGGTCCAGCTGACTGTAGAACTGGGCCGGACCAAAATTGCAATTAAAAACCTGCTGCAATTGGCTCAGGGCTCGGTCGTTGAGCTGGATGGCCTCGCCGGTGAGCCGATGGACGTACTCGTCAATGGTTGTCTGATCGCTCAGGGTGAAGTGGTGGTGGTGAACGACAAATTCGGTATCCGTCTGACCGACATCATCACGCCATCCGAGCGTATTCGCAAGCTCAACAAATGAAACGCAGCGCATTCATACCAGCTGCCGGCTTGTGGTTTTCCACCCACGCCAGCGCCGCTGTAGAAACTGGTGCAAGTTCTGCTGGCAGCCTTTTTCAGGTATTGCTGGGACTGGCGCTGGTACTCGGCTTGATGGCTGCACTGGCATGGGCACTCAAACGTTTTGGCGCCACCCGCGCTGCCGGAAGTGCCGTAATCAAAGTCATCGGTGGCGTGAGCCTGGGTGGCCGGGAGCGCGTGCTCATCGTGGAAGCTGCGGATCAATGGATTGTTGTCGGTGTCGCGCCCGGACGCGTCAATGCGCTTGCCACCATGCCTCGCCAGGAAACACTCCCAGTCGTGTCCGGCCCGGTCACGAAGAATTTTTCCGACTGGCTCAAACAAACCATGGAAAAACGCAATTCCAGGTAACTCCAGACAAATACCCGACATCATGCGACCCTTCGCCAATATCATCCTACCTACTCTGAAGTATTTGCTGCCGCTGGTTTTGTTGAGTGCACCCATGCTCGCCATGGCCGACCCTGCAGGGCTGCAGGCATTCACCAGCACGCCTGCCCCAGGTGGGGGACAATCCTACACCCTGAGCCTGCAAACGTTGCTGTTGCTAACAGCATTGTCTTTTCTGCCTGCCGCATTGCTGATGATGACCAGCTTTACGCGCATTATTATCGTGTTGTCCCTGCTACGCCAGGCACTGGGCACACAATCGGCTCCCCCCAACCAGGTGATGGTCGGTCTCGCCTTGTTTCTTACCCTGTTTGTTATGGGCCCGGTATTTGACAAGATTTACACGGATGCGTACTTGCCCTTGTCAGAAAATAAAATCACCATGACCCAGGCGCTGGATAAAGGGGTGGCGCCTTTGAAAACATTCATGCTGAAACAGACGCGTCAGGCCGATCTGGCACTGTTCGTGAAGCTTTCCAATAGTCCCGCCCTGCAAGGACCGGAAGACGTGCCCTTACGGATACTCATCCCATCCTTCATTACCAGCGAATTGAAAACTGCGTTCCAGATAGGCTTTGCCATTTTCATTCCATTCCTGATCATCGACATGGTGGTGGCCAGTGTACTCATGTCCATGGGCATGATGATGGTGTCGCCTGCGATTGTCGCACTACCGTTCAAGTTGATGCTGTTTGTTCTGGTGGATGGCTGGCAACTGCTGCTCGGCTCGCTCGCTCAAAGCTTTTACTGAGGAAAAAAACATGACTCCTGCAAGCGTAATGACACTCGGCCATCATGCCATGGAGGTAACCTTGATGGTCGCCGCCCCCATGCTGTTGGTAGCACTGGGCATCGGACTCGTCGTCAGTATTTTTCAGGCGGCGACGCAAATCAATGAAATGACCCTGTCGTTCATTCCAAAACTGGTGGGAATTTTTCTGGCTTTGATCGTGGCAGGACCGTGGATGCTGTCTGTCATGCTCGATTACATGCGTGAAATATTCACCAGCATACCAACCCTGGCGGGATAACGCGCAAGTAGATCACCCGTATCCCCTCGCGCATTCTTCATTTCAAACAGTGATTACCCTTACCAGCACCGAACTGAATACCTGGATCGCCGCATTTCTCTGGCCGCTCACCCGTATTCTCGGACTCATTGCCGTCGCCCCGGTATTTGGTAATACCAGCATACCGGTTCAGGTAAAAATCGGCATTGGCGTCATGCTCACACTGATCGTAGCGCCGACCATTCCGGCTTTGCCTTCTGTCGAGCCGATGTCTTTCACAGGTCTTTTCATTCTCATGCAACAACTCATCATTGGGCTGGGCATGGGTTTCGCGATGCGCGTCATTTTTGCCGCGGTGGAAATGGCTGGAGCCATCACCGGCATGACCATGGGATTGAGCTTTGCGAGCTTTTTCGACCCTCAGTCGCAAGGACAGTCAAATTTTGTCAGCCAGTTTCTGTCAATATTGGCAACACTGGCTTTTCTGGCACTAAACGGTCATTTGCTACTGTTGGCAGTACTGGCACATAGTTTCTCTACCCTGCCCATTTCTGCTTCGCCCATGAATGGGCAGGTATTCAAACAAATAGCGGACTGGGGCAGCATGATTTTTAGCGCTGGCGTGCAGTTATCGCTGCCTATGGTGGCTGCCCTGCTGATCACCAATATTGCGCTGGGAATATTGACCCGCGCAGCACCACAACTCAATTTGTTCGGTATCGGATTCCCGATCACACTGACGATCGGTTTTGTTATCATCGGCATGGCCTTACCCTATCTGGCCACGCCGCTGGAACATCTGCTTCAGCAAGGGATTGAGATGTCCGGACAAATAGCAGAACAGGCATCAAAAACACCGTAAAACAGACGGTTAAAATAGTTCGATATCGCCTTCGGTAGGCGCCACGCTGGTCAGCTTACCCTCACGCAACAACTGGTCGTAGGCACACACCTGATTGCGGCCGTTTTCCTTTGCATAATAGAGCGCCTGATCCGCCTGACTGATAATGGTCGTCGGCAAATCCTGTTCGTCGATAGTGACGGCACCCACACTGGCCGTAATCGCCCCGACCTGGGGGAAATGATAGGATTCCACGGCTTTCCTGAAACGCTCCAGAACTGTCAGGCCGACAGTCAAATCGACGTCCTTCAACACAACCACGAATTCTTCTCCCCCGTAACGGAAAAGTTGATCGTCATCGCGAAAAGTACGCGTCATGATTTGTGCAAACAGCAGCAACACCTCATCGCCATATAGATGACCAAACTGATCATTTACTTTTTTGAAATGATCAATATCCAGTATAGCCAGACAACAGGACGATTCTTTAATATCTGCCACACGGCGACCGGAACTGCGTGCCGACATGACTGCCAGGATACGTTCGTCAAAGGTTTTTCGATTCAGCAAACCTGTCAGGGTATCGTGCTCGTTATCATTGATCAATTGCAGATAATTTTGATAAATATTCAGGAAGCTGGCTGCTACAGCCTGATCTTTTTCGACATAGGAATCATTCCGGACCGCCAAAAATCCGACAACGCCGTTCGCTCCCATCAGGGGGTGGATGACTCTTACCCCAACGGCCTCGTTAGCGATGAGTTGTCGCCCGGTAGTAAAGCATTGCAGTAAATCAGGGTCATCTTCGACGCAATGCGGGATATGATTCTCCGTCTCAGGTTCTCGGCTGCGTTTGGAGTCAATCTCGACCAGCAATTTGAGCGTGTGCTTATCGGATTCTCCGGTGATCGCAAACAGCATGATTTGACCTGTCGGAATAAGCTCCTGCAAGGTTTTAATCAGACACACTTCCAATGCATGCTGGTCACGCAGCGAGGTCAGTTTAACGACCGACTCAAGCAGATGCGAGGTATTGTATTTCGTCATGCGCCGGACTCCATGAGATTCCAGAATGACTGGAGCGTATCCGGTAAACATCCGGATACTTGTTACTATTATTCCCTATTTGGCAACTTTTAAGTAATTCATCCATTAGCCTTAATTCAGGTAATCTGAGCGGGCATTACCAATAGATCAGATAGAGTTAAGCCTTTTCAAGTCGCCATGCTTACAAATCCATTTTGTTAGCCCAGGCAATTGCTTGCAAGTGCTTCTGACTGACTTGTTCCCCATCAAACTGTAAAGCATCTGCCAATCTACCTGCGCACCCGCTGCTTCTTTCACAGGCTTCTGCAAGTGCCAGAAAATCTCCATAGATGCCTTCACGCGCCAGCAACGCCTGCGACAGTGCTTCAGGTAATTGAATCTTGTCCAACACCACATCCATCGGAATGCCAAGCAGTTGGTCCAACAGCGAAAACAGCCCGGCCACAAACAGATTGTCGAGTTCGCTTTTTGGCAAAAAAGTATCGCCCAGCAATTCGGCAAATCGACCGCGGATAAGGGCCGTGCGCATTAATAATTGCGCAGATTTACTGGTGCCGGCCGTTGCCAGCAAAACTGAAAGCCAGCGATACAGCGGGGTATATCCGAGCACTTGAACTGCATGACGCAGCGATTCTATTTCGCAGCCCAGACCGAAGCCTGCGGAATTGATGTAGCGCAATAATTTATAGGAAACGACCGGATCGCGTTTTAGTACCGGCTCTATCTGGCGCACATCTGCATTCTTCCTGATCATCTCCAGCAGCTGCACGATCAATACCTGCGAAGTATTCAGGCCTTTGGATACATTGTCCGGTCGGGATAATGACGGGAAAGTTCCCGTCAACAAATCGAAACCAAGCAATACGCATGCATCGTAATCCTGCCAACTGGAAATATTGCGCGCCACCTTATTCACAGGCAAGTGCTTGATCAGGGCATACAGCCTTGCGTGCACGGCAAAGTCTGCTTTGCTGAAGGATAGCTCAACATGGGTGGCAAGCGGGACAAATGCTTTATCCGGTTCTGATTCCAGCAATCGCAGTGAAATGCCAAAACCCTGCTCGCGCAGGGTTTTCAGCGCGGCCAATATCTCAGGCTCGCTGTAATCTTCCGCATTCACACTCAATACGATGTTTTCCGCAGGCAAAGCATGGAGATCATCTGAAAGAATGAGCGCTGGCGAAGCTTCCAGAAACAGCTTTTGATCGCCCAAGCGCCAGTCGGCTTCATTGATTACGCGGGCAAGCAGGTTGGCCAGATTCGCAGATTCTTCTGCAGCAGGCCTGCAAGCATCAATTTCGGCTTGCTGCCATACAAGCGAGTAGCCCTTTATGCTCTGCTGGGCATCCAGCATCGGTTCTCGCACAACAATCTTCATTTCAGACATGGAATAGTAAATAGCGTATTGGGATGAAATAACACGGCAAAGTCTTAATCCGCAATGAGCATCAGAAGACTACAATTTAACCGTGAAGCGACAAGAAAGCAAAAAACGGCTTGGGGTTGTCCGTTTGAACGCAGTCCAGCCTTCTACCATTTACTTTCAATGTCGGACTCGAGAACAAGCCGGTTTTCGGATATCAAAAAACAAATTAAAACCTACTCAAAAACCCAAGCTATCCAACAGATCATCTACCTGGCCCTGATCGGCAACCACTTCGCTGTTTCCCGTTGGGTTGATCTGAGGCCCATTCAGCAATCCATTATTTGCCTCGCGCCGCATCTCTACAGAAGGTGGCGCATAATCAATCAGCAGTTGAACCAGTTGCTGCTCAAGATGATGGGCCAATTCGGTCACTTTGCGGATCACCTGACCGGTAAGATCCTGAAAATCCTGCGCCATCATGATATCCAGAAGTTGCTGCTTGGTTGCATTGGTATCAAGACGCATGTCTACAAGACACTGCATGGTAAGCGTCGCCATGTCGCGATAAGCCGGCTCAGAAAAAGGCGCCTTCAGTACGGCTTGCCATCCATCAAAAACTTCGCCTGCACCTTCGTCTATTCTTTCCTGCAAAGGGATTGCGGCATCGGTGGCATTCAACACGCGCTGTGCAGCCTGTTCGGTCATGCGTGCCACGTAGTTCAGTCTTTCCCTGACATCGGGGATATCATGCGTCGCCTTTTCGAGAACCTTGTCGAAACCAAGTTCACGCAAATTTTCGTGCAGGCTGCGCGTCATCTGGCCGATACGGGCCATCACCTCATCGTGCTGATCGGAGCCAGTATTGGCAGCGTGACAAACTGTATCAGCTGCCACATGTGGGAGTGGTGTTGTCACATCAGGCTCCCGCTTTTTCAAGTTTCTCGAAAATCTTGGAGAGTTTCTCATCAAGCGTGGCCGCTGTAAAAGGCTTGACTACATAACCGTTGGCACCGGCTTGCGCTGCAGCGATGATGTTTTCCTTCTTTGCTTCAGCAGTCACCATCAGCACGGGCAATTTCGACAGTGCGGAATCGGCACGGATATTTTGCAACATGGTGAGCCCATCCATGTTGGGCATGTTCCAGTCGGACACAACAAAATCAAAATTTCCCGCTCTTAATTTCGCCAGTCCTTCAACGCCGTCCTCGGCTTCTTCAACGTTCGAGTAGCCTAGCTCTTTAAGCAGATTGCGTACAATGCGGCGCATGGTTGAGAAATCATCAACAACCAGAAATTTGGTATTCGGATCAGCCATAAAATACTCCAGTAATTCTTTTGAATCGGATAATCGGTTATCGGCTGTTATGTGTCAAACTTGAACTCACAACGCGAATGAGCCTCGCTGTTACAGTTGCAAATCAGACCCGCAACGCACGGCTTGAATGCGTGGCAAAATAATGCATCATCATGCCCGGCAATTCCTGCAACGGGCCGACCTCATGCGTGGCACCCACGGCAATCGCCTCTTTGGGCATACCGAATACAACGCAGGAGGATTCGTCCTGTGCGAAATTATATGCACCCGCGTTTTTCATTTCCAGCATTCCGGCGGCCCCATCTTTACCCATACCGGTAAGAATGACGCCCACCGCGTTCTTGCCGGCGTTGATTGCGGCCGAACTGAACAGCACATCCACTGAAGGACGATGACGGTTCACAGGTGGCCCCTGATCAAGCTTGGTCATATAGTTCGCGCCGCTACGCACCAGCAGCAGATGTGAATGCCCTGGGGCAATATAGGCATGTCCGGGCAGGATGCGTTCGTCGCCTTCAGCTTCCTTGACGGATATTTTGCATAACTTGTCGAGCCGGTTTGCGAATGAACGCGTGAATCCCTCGGGCATATGCTGTGTAATCAGAATGCCGGGGCAGTCTGACGGCATCTGCATGAGAAATTCCTTGATGGCTTCAGTACCGCCAGTAGAGGCCCCGATAATGATCAGTTTTTCACTACTGGTCAGTGGATTACGAACGGGTGCCAGCGGCCCTTCATGCGAGCCATGCGCGCCGCCAACAAGCGTACGCGGTTTGATCTTTGCGCGTGAGGCAGTACGAATTTTTTCTGCAATCAATTCCGTATATTCGCGCATGCCACTCTGGATGGACAATTTGGGTTTTGTCACAAAATCCACTGCGCCCAGCTCCAGCGCGCGCATGGTGATTTCCGAGCCGTTTTCGGTCAGCGACGACACCATCACGACGGGCATTGGACGTAGCCGCATCAGCTTTTCCAAAAAATCCAGGCCATCCATTTTCGGCATTTCCACGTCCAGGGTCAGCACATCCGGGTTGGTCTGCTTGATCAGGTCACGGGCAACGATGGGGTCCGGCGCGACGCCGACTACTTCCATATCCCACTGGCTATTGATGATCTCACTCATCACACTGCGAATCAAAGCCGAATCATCGACAATCAATACCTTTATCTTCATGCAACCTGCTTTCCGGGCATCGCCCTCATACATCCATGGCAGACGATCAAAAAAGATCGATATCGCCACTTACCGGGCTGATTTTGAGCTGGCTTGCGTATTCCTGTTCGCGCTTCACCAACGTGTAGTTATTCAGTTGTTTGAGTTTCTTGACCAGCACTTTGCCGGAACGGGGGAAAAAATATACTTTGCGCGGGTGAATATCATTCAAGTCTTCAGCTACGATCCGCATATTTTCCGTACGCAGGAAATCGCGCACAAACTGGGCATTGCGTTCACCCACATTGATCGTCGTGAACCCGCGCAGCACATTGCCGCCACCAAATACCTTTGCCTCCATATTCTCGCGCCGCGCACCGGCTTTGAGTAATTGGTTGATCAATACCTCCATGGCATAGGCGCCATAACGCATCGATGCCGACAAAGGACTATCAGCCTCATTACCGCTATCCGGCAGCATGAAGTGATTCATACCGCCAATTCCCGTAATACGGTCGCGGATACAGGCTGCTACGCAGGAGCCCAGTACAGTCACAATGAGCATTTCCTTGCCGGTGTAATAGTATTCACCCGGCAATATTTTTGCTGCCTCGCAATCAAATGTCCGGTCGTAGTACACATTGGTCGCAAAGTGTTCTTCTATCGCAGGATTCATAGCTCGTTTCTCGTGCCAGCCGCGCTCCGACGTGGATCAAGCTCATATACCGTCTTACCGCGTAGCCTGAACGCATCGGATGCGTACATAAAATTTTCGGAGTGTCCGGCAAATAATAAACCTTGCGGCTTCATTAACGGCGCGAATCGGGATAAAATTTTTCCCTGGGTTGGCTTATCAAAGTAAATCATTACGTTACGACAGAAAATAACGTCGAATGGACCGCTGATTGGCCACGTATTCCCCAGCAAATTGAGCTGCTTGAAGGATATCAGCTGACGCAGTTCAGGCCGCACCCGCACCTGACCTGCCCGGCCCCCCTTGCCTTTCAAAAAAAATCGTCTGGCGCGCTCCTTGGGCATCTTGTCCAGCCGGTCCACTGTATAAACGCCATTTGCAGCCGTTTCCAGCACATTGGTATCGATATCCGTGGCCACAATTGTCACAGGTGGCGTCAGCGTATCAAATGCTTCGCACAGGGTCATGGCGATTGAATAAGGTTCTTCACCCGTCGAACTGGCCGAACACCAGATCGTCATGGGCGCGTTCATTTTTTGCGCGTGCTCAGCCAGAATCGGAAAATGGTGCGCCTCACGGAAAAAAGAAGTCAGATTCGTGGTCAGCGCATTGGTGAATGCCTCCCACTCATCCGCATCTTTGCCGCTTTCCAGCGCATTCAGGTATTCGGTGAAGGTGTTCACGCCTTTTGCTCGCAGGCGTCGTGCCAATCGACTATAAACCATCTCCTGCTTGCTTTCGCTTAGCGAAATTCCGGCTTCTCGATAAATCAAGGCACGCACTCTGGCAAAATCGCGAGGCGTAAATTCGAATACTTTTTCGGTATCCTGTTTATTTTGTAATACAGCCTTCATGCTGAGATTTTCCTTACCGCTATGCCGGTTACACCGACTACCTACCCATCGGGAAATCCGACTGAGCACAAACGCTGATCTGATCCATTTTGCGAGCCGCCCCCAATTTCAGATCACCGGATCGGCTCAAAAATTTTCCGGCATTAAATCTCTTAGAATTCTGCCCACGTTTCAATACTGCTACCGCCGCTGACCAATTTCTTGGCTTTATTCGCCATTCCAGCCGATACAGGCTTCCGTTGTTGGCGCGCCGTGTCCGACAGGGGTGGGGCGGGATGACGTGCACCATCCGCAGCCTGTTCTTGCCTGTTCAGTCTGAATATACTCACCACCTGCGCCAGATGACCGGCCTGACCCTGGAGCGATTCTGATGCTGCCGCCGCTTCTTCCACCAGCGCTGCATTTTGCTGGGTAACTTCATCCATCTGGCTGACCGCCTGATTGATTTGCTCGATACCCGAAGTTTGTTCCTGGCTGGCTGAGGTGATTTCGCCCATGATGTCGGTCACACGTTTCACACTTTCCAGTAGTTCGGTCATGGTGGCGCCGGCCTGATCAACCAACTTGGTACCGATGCCCACTTTTTCCACAGAATCCTCGATCAGGGATTTGATTTCCTTGGCGGCGCTCGCCGAGCGTTGTGCGAGATTGCGCACTTCGGTAGCCACAACGGCAAACCCCTTACCTTGCTCCCCAGCTCGAGCGGCTTCCACCGCCGCATTCAAGGCCAGGATATTGGTCTGGAACGCGATACTGTCGATCACACCAATGATGTCGGCAATTTTTTTCGACGAGGTATTGATCTCGCCCATAGTCACTACCACTTGCGAGACAACATTGCCACCTTTAACGGCAATGTCCGAAGCCGTCACTGCCAATTGATTGGCCTGACGCGCATTATCTGAATTCTGTTTAACCGTGCTGGTCAATTCCTCCATCGACGAAGCGGTTTCTTCCAGCGAACTGGCCTGTTCTTCCGTACGCGATG
Source organism: Sulfuriferula sp. (assembly GCA_039918495.1). GTDB lineage: Bacteria > Pseudomonadota > Gammaproteobacteria > Burkholderiales > Sulfuriferulaceae > Sulfuriferula. The sequence goes on from JBDSHM010000602.1 coordinate 13,187, forward strand.
AGAGATCCAGATTGCCTGCAGCGATCTGGTTGGAAGCTGTCGCAATGGTATCGGTACCCGTACGCACGTCGCCCACAATTCTTGCCAGGCTGTCGTTCATGTCTTTCAGTGCTTGAAGCAGTTGGCCAGTCTCATCCTTCGATGTCACTTCAATTTGGCTGGTCAAGTCACCGCCTGCCACTGTTTGGGCGATTTTCACCGCCCGATTGATCGGACGCGTAATTGAACTCGTAATGAACGCCGCCGCCAAACCGCCTAGCAGCATGGCCAAACCTGTCAGGACAAACATTACCTGACGAATACTATTAAATGATTGCTCATCGGCTTTGCGAGACTGTTCATTCAATTGCTGCTCAATATCCGTAAGCTTTTCGATTGCCATCAACCAATTTCTTGTAGCCGGTTCGGCCTGTGTCATGAGCAAGGTCAACGCTTCGG
>JBDSHM010000603.1:0-2683 GCA_039918495.1 Sulfuriferula sp.
TCCCCTGGTTATACATTTCTGGATACCAATGGAGATGGAACATACAACAGTAGTGACAATGTTACCTTGACGAATGGATCCAGTGCCGTGGTCACCGGCGTTAAGATTAGCGGCAGTTTTGGCAGCACGCCAGTTTCCTTGTCGAATGGTGGGTCATTCACTACGGTGAGTGGCTTATCTAGTGGTGGGACAACGGGTGGAGGAGGAGGTGGTGGACCTGTGATCCCCAACGCATTAAACATCCAGGGTAGCCCGCGTGCATCATGGAGCCAGATAAAATGACTAAGACCAATCACGCCCTAAAGGGATTTACCCTCATCGAATTGATGATCGCAGTGGCGGTGATCGGGATACTCTCCGCCATCGCATATCCCAGCTATACCTCCTATGTGAAACGCGCACACAGGTCGGAAGCGAAGGCGGTGTTGCTCCAGGATGCGATGATCCTGGAACGCAATTTCACTTTGGCGAATCGTTATGACAATACGTTAAACGATGGTAGCGGCACTGCTACTGGTGGGCTGATCATTTTACAAGCACCCGCTAGTGGCACTGCTACTTATGGGATTGCTGTGAATTTTGTTACAACACCCGCGATCGATTTTACGCTGACGGCGACACCTGCCGGTTCCATGACCGGAGATGATTGCGGGTCGTTTACTTTAAACAATGCAGGGGTACAGGGGGTTACAGGCGGTACGCTATCAGTAGCTGATTGTTGGGGACGTTAAGCCGAGAGTGGCATGGTTTTGGTGGTGAGTGATAAAACCACGACTTGCATGGACAAGACAAAAAAGGTGCCACGAGTTCTAAGTAGGAGGGGTTGATTGAACCAATCCCTTCGGCAAGGGGAACACTACATTCTCTGCCGTCCCGCCCAATTCTGTCACGTTGTCTGCGCCCAATTCTTTCAGCCGGGCAATGACTTCCTGTACCAGCACATCCGGGGCAGAGGCACCGGCGGTGACGCCGATACGGGTTTTATCCGTCAGCCATTCTGCCTTCAGTTCGCCGGCGTTATCCACCATATAGGAACTCACGCCCAGATTTTGCGCCACTTCGCGCAGGCGGTTGGAGTTAGAGCTATTCGGCGAGCCGACCACAATAACCAGGTCGCATTGCTTGGCCAGCGTTTTGACGGCATCCTGGCGATTTTGGGTGGCGTAACAGATATCGTCTTTTTTGGGGCCCACAATATTGGGGAAACGCGCTCTCAGCGCGTCGATTACCCGTGCAGCATCGTCTATCGAAAGCGTGGTCTGGGTGACGAATGCCAGTTTGTCGGTATCCTTTACTGCCAGCTTTGCCACGTCTTCCGGTGTTTCCACCAGATACATGCCGCCGCTTGATTGGCCCATGGTGCCTTCGACTTCGGGGTGACCCTTGTGGCCGATCATGATGATTTCCAGATCCTTGGCGCGCATTTTGGCAACTTCGACGTGGACTTTGGTCACCAGCGGGCAGGTCGCATCAAATATTTTCAAGCCACGCGCTTCGGCCTCCTGACGGACGGCTTGCGAAACGCCGTGGGCGCTGTAAATCAGCGTGCTGCCGGTGGGCACTTCGGCCAGGTCTTCAATGAAGATGGCACCTTTGGCCTTGAGGTCGTCGACCACAAACTTGTTGTGCACGACTTCGTGACGCACATAGATCGGTGCGCCGAAGCGCTCCAGCGCCCGTTCGACAATTTCAATGGCGCGATCCACTCCGGCGCAAAAGCCGCGCGGATTGGCGAGAAAAATATGGGTGGGGGTGGTCATGGGGTTTGCCCGGAAATGGTTAGTAATGATAGCGACATTGGGCGATCAGCAGGCAGCCATCCTCGATTGCATAAACCAGGCGATGCTCATCGTTAATCCTGCGTGACCAGAATCCAGCCAGGTTATGGCGTAGCGGTTCGGGTTTACCGATACCATCGAAAGGTGAACGTGTGATGTCATGGATTAGCGCGTTGATCCGCTTGAGTGCTGCTTTATCTGTTTGCTGCCAATAGAGATAATCCTGCCATCCTTGTTCGGCAAACTTAATCTGCATCGGGCAGCAGTTTGCGTTTGACGCCCGCACCACGTCTTAATTCCGCCACTGCATCCATCAGACGGCGCGCGTTTTCCGGACTACGCAGCAAATATGCCGTCTCTTCCATCGCATTGAAATCCGCGAGTGACATCAATACGACCGGTTTGCCATTCTGGCGCGTCACCAGAACGGGTGCGCAATCGTCATTGACTTTGTCCATCACATCGGCAAAGTGCTGGCGTGTGTAACTGTAACTGAGGGCATCCATTTTGGTCTCACCAAGCTATTGTACGAATATACGTACAATAGCTTTTTACGGGAGGCGCGTCAATCTCCGGATTGACGGCAAATCTCGACGATTTCAACCTCGAATTCAATGGGCAAGCCTGCGAGCAGATGGTTGAAATCCACGCTGACCTGAGTCTCTGTCAACGCCAGTATGCGTCCGGCCAGGGTAGTGCCGTTGGGCATGCTGAATTCGATGACGCTATCTGTCTGCGGCAATTTGTCTGCCGGGAAATCGCTGAGCGGGAACAGGTGCACAAGCTCGGCATCATATTCGCCGAAAGCCTGCAGGTGATCGAGCTGGAATACATGGCGTTCGCCGGGCGCGATGTCAATGAGCCAATGCTCCAGATTCGGCGTCAGGGTACCGTCGCCGAGCGTT
>JBDSHM010000604.1:0-1925 GCA_039918495.1 Sulfuriferula sp.
GCAGAGGGCGTTGCCGCAAGTCGGGCGAGGCGTTTTTGTACACGGTGTATTTCCATTTGCGGCTGATTGCTGTTACGGGCGATTTTGAGCGCTTGGTGCAGATAGCTTTGTGTATGCGCCAGCGCCGCTTCCACTGCTGCTGGCCGGTGCGCTGTAAATTGATCAATGGCCGCATCACGTAGGTTGAGACGCGCCTCGATAAGCCGGGCTTTGATCGGCTGGTCATGCTTCACGCTTGCCCATTTTTTACCGAGATAAGCGTTGGAGCGTTCAGCCAGTGCAGCTGTCCTGTACCACAATGTTTGCGCATTGTTGACCAGATCGGCATCGTTATTCTGAATGTGCATATCAAGCTGACTGGCATCCTGAAGTAACTGCTCAATATCAGCCTTGGCTACACTGTCTGTGGTCTGCGCGGCAGCCTGCAGATAGCTGCGCGCGCGTCGCAACTCCCCCCGGGCCTGGTCCAATTCGCCTGCCGCCAGCAAACGGGTGGTTTGCAGAAGTGATTGACGACCCGCGGAGAGCGGTTTGTCCACGCTCGTTGACATGAATACGACGCCATCCTCGGCATTTTTTAGTGCCTTGTCTGCATGTTGCCAATCCAGTCGGTCAAGTGCCTGACGTGCTGCGTCAACATCCTGTCGAGTATGCGTAATCGGCAGGTCGGCTTCAGCATAAATCAGGGTGGTGTTTGCAACTTGCAATCCCTCTTTTCCAAACTGCTTCAAGTCAGTTGGCGGGGGGTTGCGAACCGGGTCTGATGGGCTGGCTTGTTGCGCCGGAATAAAGTCGTGCGGTGTATGCAGGTCGGCGTAAATGGGTATCAGATCAGGCAATGTATGCGGGTAGTTCTGGTATTCAATGCGATTGCGGGCGAGCCCTGTATGTTCGGAAACAGGTGTCGAGGGCAGACCGGTTTTTAAGTTGTCGAGCAAAAGACTGGCTGTATCCAGTGCCTGATGAGCTGTGGAGGGATCGCGCCTCGCAATATCCTCTCTGGCAGCAGCAATCAGATGGAGCGCTTTGACTGCCACGTTCGACAGTTGATGTTGTTGTTGCATGCTTAAATCGGCATCAGATACTCTGGAGATCTGCTGTGTTTTTGGCGCTTCCGCGCTCCATGCAGGCACCAATGCACCCCCCAGAAGCAGAGAGATCATGAGCGGCCCATCGGTAAAAATATGCATGACGTTCTCCGGCAAAAACAAACTCCTTGCCTTTCTGCATACAATTGCCGTGCCAATAGGTAACTGATTGAAAATGCTTGTTAATAAAGCTCTTCCTTGAATAAGGCGGGGCATATCCACCGAATCCGCGGTGCATAATCCCCGCGGATTCGAGCAAGATGTAATCTTCCCCAGTACGAATCAAGGAAAAGCCGGGATGGTGGGCTCCATATTGCTACTGCTGGCTTCGGGATGGCGGCTGGCAATGAGTTTTCGGATATCGTCTACGCGTCCGCTGGGTACGTCAACCATCATCAGGATGCGCCCCTGTTCGATCGCTTTTTCGTAGGTTTTTAGTCTGGAATTAGGAACTGAGCTGGCAATCATGCTGGACACCCAGGCTCCGAAAGCGGCGCCTACCAGCGCGGTCACCAGAATGGTGACCAGTCTCAAATCGACGCCGGCGGGAGGAAACAGTAACCCTACAATACCTGCCAGAATGCCGGCAATGCCGCCAATAACCAGCCCGCTTTCCATGCCATGGATGAGATCGCTTTTTTGCAGAATCGAAGCCTCATGCAAGCCGTCTAGCGGAATGCCATCGCGGGCAAGGACGTGCATGTGCCCTTCATCAATTCGTGCCAGCAATAAATCATTGACCATCTGCTGAGCGCTTGCGGTATCGGGTACCACGAAATAGAGTCTGCGTCTCATCGTTTATACTCCTTAGTAAGAAAGTATCTGGACATCAGATCG
>JBDSHM010000605.1:0-3775 GCA_039918495.1 Sulfuriferula sp.
GCCGTAATTGAACATGGCAGGGTCGTAGGCAATCTCCTGCGCCAGTCCGTTTTTTACTTCGTACATGTGGACGGGTGTTTTGAAAAACAGACCCAGGTGAAAAAAACGGATCTGGAAACGTAGCTGATCCTTGGCCCACAAGGCATGGTCCGGGCGGTAGCGTATTGCCTGATATTGGTCCCAATCAAGCTTCTGCAGGCTGGGCGGCAGCACTTCGCTCGGTGCATTATAAGCACTGATGGCCATGGATTTGGCGCGGCCCTTCAGAGAGGCATAGTCGAAGTGCGATTGCTCACCCAACACTTTAGGCTGTTCGTTTGCGATAGCGTTATGGCTAAACAATTGGGGAAATAATCCCATACCCAGCAGGGAAGAGGATTTCAGAAAGTCACGTCGATGCATGAAAGGGTTCCTTGTATTTAAACGGGAATATTGCGCCAGGCCGGATGTGCATCCTCGGATGCCCAGACGTCGAAATGCAGACGTGAAAGTGCAATGGGATCATTGAGCAGATGCATCTTATGGCTGGAGTCGAGTACATCCGGGCCTTCCAGGAGTGCTCTGCGTACCAGTTGCGTACGACTATCTGCAACGCGAAGCGTCCGCAAGCGCGCAGCGGCAACCGCGCAGATCATGGCATTGATCGCCGGGTTGAGTACCGCATCTTTGAAGTCGGGTGCGGCTGGCGCGAGGGCGGCATGTTGTTGAGTGTCGCGCAATTCGTCCGGCATGCTCAGCTCCTCCGGGATCAGAAAGAAATTTTTTCTGCGTAAATATTGCCCCAGCGATATGCGGCTGGAAAACACGGAGATGGGAATCGAGAGCATCAGCGCGCCGACTACGGGTAATAACCAGAACAGGTAGGAGGGCTTGAGCCAATATACCCCGGCAGCCCAAACCAATCCCAGCAGAGTATGCCGCCCGTGGCGTTGCAGCGCTTCACTCCAGCTGGTTTCGGCATTTTCGCGTGGAGGCGATTTCCATTGGATTCCCCGTCCCAGCAGTGGTGCTATGACAAAACCGGTATGGAATAGCATGCGAATCGGTGCGAGCAATGCCGAAAACACTAACTCCATCAACATGCTCAGACCCAGCTTCAATATTCCCCCAAATTTTTTGGCGCCTTGAATCCAGATCAGCACGACACTGAGAATTTTGGGTAAAAATAATAATGCCGCTGTTGCTGAGAACAGCGCAATGGCCCGCTGTGGGTTCCATTCAGGCCACACCGGAAACAGTTGAAACGGGTGGGTGAAGTATTCCGGTACGACCAGCGCATGGACAGCCAGTTGAGCCGTGGATAGCAGCAGAAACAGGAACCACAGGGGCGCCGACACATAGGCTGCGACGCCTGTCATGAACACGGCGCGATGCGCAGGATGCACGCCATTTGCCAGGAACAATCTGAAATTCATCAGGTTGCCCTGACACCAGCGCCGGTCGCGTTTGAGTTCGTCAACTAGATTGGGCGGTACTTCCTCGTAGCTGCCGGGCAGGTCGTAAGCAATCCATACCGTCCAGCCGGCGCGACGCATCAGCGCAGCCTCCACGAAATCGTGCGACAGAATTTCACCGGACAATGGCCCTTGACCGGGCAGACGGCCGAGCGCGCAGTGCTGCATGAAGGGTGCCACACGGAGGATAGCGTTATGTCCCCAGTAATGCGATTCGCCGAGTTGCCAGAAATGCAGCCCGGCGACAAATATGGGGCCATAGACATGGCTGGCGAACTGTTGCATGCGTGCATAAAGGGTGTCGCGTCCGGCCACTTGCGGGGCAGACTGGATGATGCCGGCGCCGGGATTGGCTTCCATCAGACGCACCAGGCTGGCAAGGCACGCGCCACTCATCACGCTGTCGGCATCGAGTACTAGCATGTAGCGGTAGTTTGTTCCCCAGCGCCGACAGAAATCGGCGACGTTTCCACTTTTGCGTTTGACCCGGTGCTGACGCCAGCGATAGAATACGCGACCAAATCCCTGCACCGCACTACACAGCGTGAGCCAGGCATTAACCTCGGCGACGCGATTGTCGGCACTGTTACTGTCGCTGAGTATGAAGAAGTCAAAATGTTGCAATTCACCACTGCGTTCGAGTGATTCATAAGTGGCACGTAGTCCGGCAAAGACACGTGCCACATTTTCATTACAGATCGGCATGATCACCGCAGTGCGGGCGTGTTCATCAATAGGTATATCGGCGGTGGTGGTGGCGGAAATTGCATAGCGGTCGCCGCCAGACAGTTTCACTACGAAACCCATCATCGCTGTCCAGAAACCCACCGAAACCCAGGCCGACAAAATTGCAAACAGGATCAGAATGGCGATCTCCAGCAAGCGATGGCCATGGTAAGGCAACACCGAAGCCATGGCGCTGGTGGTCAAATAGATTTGAGCAATGATCAATAGCAGCAACACCGTACGGCGTACGGTCGCGGCTGCCTGCCAGCCATTTGCTGCGGCAGAGTGGTCGTTTTCCTGGTGTTCGCCATCCGTGGATACAGGTTGATCGTGATTAACACGCAAGCGACGTGATTTGAATAGGCGAAAGCTGGTTTTGGGTGGCCAACTAAGAGGTGCCATGGAGCTACGTGTGATTATAGGGCCGGCCGGCAAACACGTCTGGTTGGGCATGGTGGACAAAGCCCGATCTTCTGTAGCGGGGGGCAGAATATTTTGGCTGCTGATCAGACGGTTGCAGATCGAGGCGAAAGCAGGGTTACTATCCTGAACAGGATGATCTTTCCCGGCGAGCGCGGCATGCAAGTCCGTCATTGCTTCGCGCGGATTTAATGCCCTCTGTTCAGCTACCCGGTTTAAAAGGTCTTGGCGTTGTTCTTGCCTCAGCGGCAGGAGATCGAGATAGCGTTCGCAGAGGGCTTGGCCCGGATGATTGGATTTTAATCCGGTGGCAAGATGTAACTCCATATTTCTGATATTCCTTTATCTTTAGCGCGCAAGGATGCGCGCAACTCTACCGGTTTCTTCGCGTCCAGCCTTTGCAATCGCAGCGACAGGCGCCATCCGCCGGTTGCGTCATTGCGGATCAGCGTTTGTTCAAGCAGCTTGCCGTTGCCATCAACGGAAACCAATGCCTCCGGTTCGGATTCAATGGCATTTTTCCCTGGCAGCTTGCCTTCAAAATCAATTGCCAGCGAAATGCTTCCGTCGGGCGCATGCGTATAGCCTCGTCCATGCAATGTTTGTGCCACCCACAATTCGGGTGGATGAGTGGTTTTGTCTTTCTGCCAAAATATGCGGTAGGAAAAATCGTAGGCAGTCTTGGGAGCCGGCATTTTGTCGGGTACCCAGTAGGCGACAATGTTGTCATTGGTTTCATCCGGCGTGGGTATCTGCACCAGTTCGACTCTGCCCGCTCCCCAATTGCCTTTGGGTTCTATCCATGCACTGGGACGCAGCTCATATCGTAAAACCGGGTCTTCATAATCGACGAAGTCGCGCTCGCGTTGCATCAGGCCGAAGCCCAGCGGATGGGTGATGCTGAATGAGGTCACCAGAAGACGTTTAGGATTGACCAGAGGACGCCATATCCATTCGTCCTTACCCATATGGATCGACAGTCCGTCCGAGTCGTGAACTGCCGGGCGAAAGTCATCGTTATCCGGATGTTGGCCCATGCCAAAATAAAACATGCTGGTCAAAGGCGCCAGGCCCAGCTTGCCTACGGCACTGCGCAGATACAGGCGTGCGGTGACATCCATTACCGTATCGACGCCTGGCTGTAATACAAAGCGATAGGCGCCGGTCGCGCGCGG
>JBDSHM010000606.1:0-3447 GCA_039918495.1 Sulfuriferula sp.
GAAAACCTGGGTCTTGTATTCCAGACGTCGGAAAGCACTGGAATGAATAATCCGGTCCCGGTCACGCTGGAATTCGCTGCGCGGGGCAGCCGATGGTTCGGGGTGACGTCGCCCGCGCGAATCGGCGCTGCGGGAAGCATAAAGAGCAAGCTCAGGTCGGTTGGACATAGTGAGTAAGCGCCGCCTCCAGGTCGGCTTGCGGCACCTCGGCGGTCACAAAAGCCGCCCCGATACCACGCAACAATACGAAGCGGATGCGCCCGCCTTCGACTTTTTTATCCAGCCCCATGTGCTGCATGTATTCTTCCACACCCAAATCGGGCGCCGTATCGGGCAGGCCGGCACGACGGTAGAGGCTGCGTACGCGTTCGACTTCAGCCTCGCTCATCAATCCCATGCGCCGCGACACATCCGCCGCCAGCACGGTACCGGCAGCCACCGCTTCGCCATGCAGCCAGTTGCCGTAGCCCATGCCCGATTCAATGGCGTGACCAAAAGTGTGGCCGAGGTTCAGCAACGCACGCAGACCGGATTCGCGTTCATCCTTGGCCACGACTTCAGCTTTCACTTCGCATGAGCGATGGACGGCATAAGCAATCGCCGCTTGATCCAGCGCACGCAATTGATCCACATGGGTTTCCAGCCAGTCGAAAAATTCGGCATCGTAAATCAAGCCGTATTTGATGACCTCTGCCAGCCCAGCCGACAGTTCGCGCGGCGGCAGCGTCTTCAGCGTATCGGTATCAGCCAGCACCAGTTGCGGCTGGTAGAACGCGCCGACCATATTTTTGCCCAGCGGATGATTGATGCCGGTTTTGCCACCTACCGACGAATCCACTTGCGCCAGTAAGGTAGTGGGTATCTGGATAAACGGCACGCCACGCAGGTAGCTCGCCGCCGCAAAACCGGTCAGATCGCCGATCACACCGCCGCCCAGTGCGATCAGCGTCGTCTTGCGCTCGCAGCGATGCGTCAGCAGTGCGTCGAATATCGTATTCAGCGTTTCCCAGGTTTTGTATTGCTCGCCATCGGGCAGTACGATGGGCACCACTTCCACACCGTTTAAAGCCAAGCCATCGGTAAGGGCCTGCAGATACAGCGGCGCCACCGTGGTATTGGTAACGATGGCGACGCGCTTTTGCGCCAGGTGCGGCAGAATCAGGCCGGGCTGATGCAGCAGACTCGCGCCAATATTGATGGGGTAGCTGCGCTCGCCCAAATTTACAGTCAGGGTTTGCATGTTTAGGGATCGTCGTAAATGTCGAGTTCTCAATCTGAGCGGTCATTGTAGCTGATACCGAAGTACGATTGGGCAGCGCCCTTGGCTTTCAGATCCGCTACTTAGCTAGCGAGAAGACCGAATCAAAAGGAATCCCGGCAAATCGTATCTGTCATACCTTCGATCAACAACTGGAGGTATGGCATTTGCTTTGAAGCATGGGTTGCCAACATAATAGACTGATAACAATAATTCGCCGTCACGATTATTGAATACAATAAACCGCAGTGAAAACCACCATTAACTTCAGAGCCAGCCCATGATCCAGGCCGCAAAAAATCTTTATACCCATCGTGAACTGATGGCAGTACTCACCTGGAAAAACGTCACCCTGCGCTACAAGCAAGCTTACCTGGGTATTGCCTGGGCAGTGATCAAGCCGCTTACGCTCATGCTGATCTTCACCTTGGTCAAAAGCTTTATTGGCATTAACAGCGGCAACATCCCCTACCCCTTGCTAACCTTTGCTGCACTGATGCCCTGGATATTTTTTCAGGAGGCCGCCTCAGAAGGCGTCACCAGTGTTGTGGGCAATGCCAACCTGATCAAGAAAATTTATTTCCCGCGCGAGATATTCCCGCTTACGGCCGTCATCACCAAACTGGTGGAACTCGGGATCAACTTCTTCATTCTGGCCGGACTCATGCTCTGGTTTCACTTCGTACCAGGGATTTATATCCTTTGGGTGCCCCTCATTATTCTCTACACCGTGCTGGCGGCACTGAGCATCGCCTTCGTCGGCGCGGCCATCAATGTTTATTACCGCGACGTCGGCACAGCCCTGCCGGTACTGCTCTCCCTGTTGATGTACGCTTCACCGGTGATCTACCCACTGCAACTGGTGAAAGATAAACTGCTGGTGCAACAGGCTGCCGGCGAGTGGTCGCATGCGCTTTATACGCTGTATACGCTTAATCCGCTGGCCGGCATTATTAATGCGTTCCAGAACGTGGTATTGAGAAACGAACCGCCGGACGTGGCCGCCATGATCCCGGGCATGATCCTGGTCGGAATCCTGCTTCCCTTAAGCTATGCCTTCTTCAAGCGGGCTGAATCCTATTTTGCGGACGTCATCTGAACATGCCTATTATCGAAGTCAACCACGTTACCAAGGAATACAAGCTCGGCCAGATAAAAAGCCTGAAAACGACTGCGCTCAACCAGTGGCGGCGGCTCACCGGCCAGCCGGTTGAAGAACGCGCCCCGTTCAAAGCGCTGGACGACGTCAACTTCAGCATCGAACCAGGCGAAGTCGTCGGCATCATCGGCCACAACGGCGCAGGTAAGAGCACCATACTCAAGCTTCTGGCCAATATTTCAAAACCCACCAGTGGGAGCATCGCCGTCAAAGGCAAGGTGGCGCCGCTGATCGAGGTGGGCGCCGGCTTGGTGGGCGACCTCACCGGGCGTGAGAACATCTACCTCAACGGTGCCATCCTCGGCATTTCCAAAGCGGAAATAACGCGTAAGTTCGACGACATTGTCGCCTTTTCCGAGCTTGAGGAATTCATCGATACACCAATCAAACGCTATTCCTCGGGCATGCAAGTCAAGCTCGGCTTCAGCATAGCTACCAGCGTGGAATCGGACATCCTGATAGTGGACGAGGTATTGGCAGTGGGTGACTTGGCATTTCAGCGCAAGTGCTTCAACCGGATGGAAAATCTCATCAAACACCAAGGTCGTACCGTTCTAATTGTTGGACACAATATTCGACAATTAGAACAAATTTGCACGCGAATGCTTATGTTGGACAAAGGTCAAATTGCGATAGATGGAAACCCCAGCGATGTATGCACACGATTTATCCAGCAAAGCAATGACAAGATTAAAAGCCAACAAATCACCACCACCAATACTGAAAAAAGCGACGAGTTCGAACTAATCAATATTGAAATACTTAACGAAAATGACATTAAAATAGACAAAATCGCATACCACCAACCTTTCAAAATACGAATAGAATTTGATCTGCTACAACCCATCAAAAATCTCGTCTGTTTCACATCCATACAATCTACCGATTTTGTACAAATATCCGCAAATGAAACTTTCAAAACTCCCATAGACTTTGATGTAGGTCACCATTTTTTCGAAATGGCGTGCCCATCAATGGCCATTCTTCCTGGTGTCTATTCGGTAAGACTCTGGATCGGGACAGTAGATGG
>JBDSHM010000607.1:0-1622 GCA_039918495.1 Sulfuriferula sp.
AGCGCTGGCCATTGGCATAGAAGTGGGTATACAAGCGCCCCTTCCGTGCAAGGCTATCGAAGTTAGGAGTGACGCCAAGCGGGGGCAGGTTCATTTGTTTGCGCATTGCGTCGATATGAATGGCGCCCCAGCTTTCCAGCATGATGACTACTATATTCGGTTTGGGTCCCGGCTTGACAGCGTGAGCCTGCTGATACAAGGGGTAATCGCGGTTGTAAAACGGTGTGCCCTTGCCGGCCAGGTAGTCGTGAGTAAGCTTTATTGCCTCCTCTTGTGGCATGAATACCTTGGGTGGTGGGGCGCTGTCGTTGAGAGCACGTGCTATGGCAAAAGCGCCATTCAGTGCGAGATAACCTTGCGGTAGTGAATTGGAAAAGAACGCTTCACCCACGCTGATGGGTTTCCCGGCGACGCCACCACGGCCCAGAATGGCCAACAGCAACAGACCAATCAGGATGCTGACCAGGCGCAACCAGACGCGTTCGGGTGCTGCGGGTATGTGGTGCGTCAGGAAGCGCCAGAAGTATGCACCTGCCACGGCTGTGAGGCCGAATAAAAATAATGCAGCGCTATACTGGCTGATTGCCAGCATCGCCATTGATGCCATATCGGAGGAAATGGTGCCGATTTCCGCACCAACATGGCGGTGCACGACACCGAAGTAGATAGTATCGGCGGCCATCATGAAGATCATCAACAACACGGTGATGAAAATGAACCATCCCCACAAACGTTGCCAGTAGACATGATGGCTCCAGCGAAATGGCAGCATCATCAGCAGCAATAGAGGCAGCCCGACCACCATTGCAACCATCGATATATCGAAGCGCAAACCCACTGCAAATGATTCAAGCACTTGCAGTACGCCCAAGCTGCGGAAATCGTCATGGTAAATCAGGTACAAAGCGAGACGCATCAGCGTAAATGGCAGCATGCATGCGATGAAAATAAGCAGCATGCGACTATATGCATGCTTGTGTTGCATTAAGCGCGGTATATTCATGACGATAGAGGATTAATCATGCGTGTGTAAATGTGGCGCGGTGTAATGACAGCTGGCGCGTGTTGTACACAGTGAAAATATTTCTGCCCGCTAGCTGCAACCCTTTAAATTGAGGCGCTCTTGATGGAGGCCAAGAATTGTTCCGGATTCTGATAGCCAATCACGCGATAGTCTGCGAGTTCTTTTCCTTCGCGACTGAAAAACAGAATGGCAGGTGGGCCAAATAATTCAAAACGTTTCAAAAAGGCTTTGTCATCTTCGCTGTTTGCAGTCAAATCGATTTGCAGAAGTACGGTATTTTTCAATTGTGCCTGTACCTTGGTATCAGCAAAAGTCAGATTTTCCATTTCCTTGCATGAGACGCACCAGTCGGCATAAAAATCCAGCATAACGGGTTTGCCGTTCGCCTGTGCGACACGAGCATCCAGTTCGGCCAGGTTTTTCACGCGTTCAAATTGAAGATGAGTCTGGGTAATTGCCTGGCCGCCACCCAAAGAGCCTAGCGGGCGCATGATGTCACGGGCACCGGATAATGCGCCTATCAACAAGGAGATACCGAGTAGCAGGATGATGATGCCGATACCCTTGCCCAACTTATGCCATCCACGGCTGTTGTGCG
>JBDSHM010000608.1:0-2655 GCA_039918495.1 Sulfuriferula sp.
CTCATGCGTTAAACCTTTACTTTCAGTACACTACAAAAGCCGTAATTATACCGTATGCTTCGCTCGCTCTACGTTGATTTCAATTCCTATTTTGCCTCGGTGGAACAACAGGCGGAGCCAGCACTGCGCGGCAAGGCCGTGTGCGTAGCACCCGTGATGGCCGAAACAACCTGTTGCATCGCGGCCAGTTACGAAGCCAAGGCATTCGGCGTCCGTACCGGCACGCCCGTCCATGAAGCACGCAAATTGTGCAAAGGCATCCATATCGTGCCGGCGCGCCCCGCCATGTATGTGGAATATCACCATCAACTGGTGGCTGCGGTGGAATCCTGCACCCACGTTGAGGCCGTCTATTCGATTGATGAAATGCACTGCGAACTTACCGGCGGCCAGCGCGTACGTGCCAACGCCGAGGCGCTGGCCGCCAAGATCAAGCGCACCATTCATGACACGGTGGGCACAGAATTACGCTGTTCGATCGGGATTGCGCCCAATCTGTTTCTGGCTAAAACCGCCTCCAATATGCGCAAACCGGACGGAATGACGGTCATTGAACTCAACGACCTGCCCGATTGTCTGTATCCGCTGTCACTGCGCGATATCAACGGCGTCGGGCGGCAGATGGAAAAACGTCTGAATCAGGCTGGCATACTGACCCTGCGCGATTTATGGGCTGCAGACAGTACCCAGCTTACGCGCGCTTGGGGCAGTATCGAAGGCGAACGGATGCATGCCAAATTGCGCGGCGAATGGCGGCTACCTACCCCGAGTCCGCGCGCCAGTATCGGACACTCGCATGTCCTGGCGCCAGAAATGCGTAGCGACCATGCTGCCCGTTCGGTGCTGCACAAACTATTGCAAAAAACCGCCGTGCGTCTGCGCGGTCATGAATTGCTGGCGGGCACCATGCAGGTCAAGGTGAAATACCTGCGCTACCCATCCTGGCACGAGAAAATCAGCTTCGATCCGAGTTCGGATACCCTCACCCTCACCGATGCACTCGATTTACTGTGGCAGAAAAAACCAGCGGTGCGTGACGATCCGCTGGCGGTGGGTGTCACGCTGACGCGTCTGGTGGAGGCGGCACATCAGACGCCCTCACTTTTCGATACCGATAATGCCCGCAGCAAGCTCAATGCCACGGTAGATAAACTCAATACACGGTTCGGAAAGAATGCCGTGTATTTCGGTGGGGCGCATGATGCGCTCCAATCCGCGCCCATGCGCATCGCATTCAGTCACATCCCTGATCTGGATACGGAAAGCGACGAATAGCGGCATTACGGATAAATACTATTGCCCCGCGCCGGATCAGGCAAATAGGCGATGGGCCGACTGCGCAAATCGGCTTGTGCAGCAAAACTGCGTGCCGCATCAGCATTCACTGTCTGCGAATCAAGTTCGCGTATTTGCGCTGCATCGTATTGCGCAGTTTTGAGTTTTTCCTCATCCAGGCCGCGGATTCCTGCCGTGGAAACAATTTGCCCTGTTCCCAGTGAAGCTGCCGACTGCGGTCGCGTGCCCATCGCCTGAGCTGCGGGCAACAGCAATGTAGCGGTTGCAGCGAAAACCATGACAATGCTCATTAACAAATAACGTATACGCATCCCGTTTACCTCACACTATGATTTAGCTGTTTGTGATGAGTACAACTCGACTTGGCTGTCCAGTCAAGTTAATCTCTTGAAAAATTCCGCACAACAAACATCATGCATACAAAAAACGCCCTGCTCGCTCTGACTCTGTTTATCTGCTCTCAGGCCACGCCGGCCTTTGAAGTAGGTGAATTCAAAAGCGGCATGACGCGCGACCAACTCAAAGCCACCCTCAAATCCTGGAATTTCGAAAACAAGGTTGAAACGGGCGACACACTAATGGCATACGACTCATCGGATAGCCCTGCTAGCCGTCGTTATGTATTCGTTTTTTGCAATGACAAGCTGGTCGGATTCGATCAGGAAATGACAGCCTCTTTCAATAACCTGATTACCGTTACCGGCAACTTCAATACCCAATACGGCAATCCGATAAAAGTCATCGCACTCCATAACGTCGTCGGTAGCGGCGAAAAAAACACCATGGCGATCTTCTGGCGCAAGGTAAGTGACATCATTGGCGTGCGTTACATTCTGCAATCAAATAGCGAACAACTCACCACTACCTACCAGGTCAGTAACAACTGCTGGCAGGCACCCAGATGAACCCAACCGGGTTGCCTGGGTGAGATTGAGATTATGCTTACTCGATAGCTGCCGCCATTGCGTTCATGTCCGTTTCACACATATCGCGCCACCTATTTTACTATTATCAATACAGCAAGAATCGGGTGGAAACACGTCTCCTACTCAGCGATACTGCACCTAAATTAACTATCTGGATGCATCGTGAATCTCGCCAGCCTTGCCCGACTGATTACCCTCGCCGCCATCTGGGGCGGCTCATTCCTATTCACACGTATCAGCGCACCAGTGCTGGGACCGGTCATCCTGATTGAATATCGTGTTAGTCTCGCCGCAATATTTCTGACCATTATGGCAGTTGTCCTGCGCAAGCCGCTTAATGTCCGGCAGCATTGGCAGCACTACCTCGTGTTGGGCATATTCAACAGTGCTATACCATTCCTGGTATTCGCATTTTCAGCACAGACGTTGTCGG
>JBDSHM010000609.1:0-11011 GCA_039918495.1 Sulfuriferula sp.
GCGCAAAAATCTGGTAACGCAAGCGCTGGGCATCGCGCACGTCGTCCTCGCAATCTGCCCAATACACTTCGAACTGACGGTCGTCGGTGCTGTAGCACGGTGGGCTTTTCACCTGGGGCAGCCCTGACAACTGGCTTAAATCACTGGAGTTTCGGGTATCAAGTAGCATGGCAGTGACTTCAGTTAGACGGCGGATACAACGCTATCAGGCGCCGCTGACGCCGCCAGAGCTGCGCCAGTCCCAGCAAGCCGATGGGTTGAACGCCGCTGCGACGACGCGTATCGCCAATGGCAAACAGGGTGCGCTGCTTGGCAAAAATCATCCTGAACCCCTCGACCACGCCAATAGCCGGATCCCAGGCGTGGATCGCTTCCGACCCCGCGCCATTGACTTCCATGATGGTGAAACCGGTGCCGGCACTTAAATCCTGCTGGCGGTTGAAGCGCACGTCGAAGCGGCCACAGTAAAACGTCGGCATGTCGCGGGCGATGGCGTCGATGGCGGCGGTCAGTTGCGTTGTGATGCAGGCCGCGCCATTGCGGTACAGGCCACCGACCCGGGTCGAGCCAATCGTCGCCAGTCGCACTACTTCACCTGACATGGGTACGCGCGTGTCGTCAACCGTGCATTCGTGATGCGGCGCGCACACCAGGCGGCGCGCACGCGCATCGTGTGCAATCAGTTGTGCGACGGTGTGCTGGCCATCGCCGGTGACGCGCGGGAAATAGCGCAGGGCGAGGCCAATAATGCGGCCTTGATCGGTGACGGGATCGCGCGCATAAAAAATCCCGGCTTCTCCCGCCGCAGGCAGATATTGCTGCAACACCACGTCTTCGTGCGCGGGAAATGCCGCCAGATAGGTATGCAGCGCATCCATATCTGCAACGAGCCGCACGCCATAGCCACACAAGCCGAGGTTGGGCTTGACGATGACGGGAAACGACAAGCCTGCGCTATCCATGCATTGCAACAGCGTGGCGCTCGACGGCAGACTGGCAGTCGAAACGGCGCAGTGCCGCGCCGTGGCGGCACGCGCCAGCGGCCCCATGTCGTGAAAGTATTCGAGCTTGCCTTCACCCACCAAACCGCCCGCGGTAATTGCCGAGTTCGCCGCTGATGGCAAAGTGAGGCTGCGATAGCGCACAGCAAGGACAATCCATTGCAGCACTAGCGGTATGCAAATCAGCCAGGTTGGCATGCGCTCAAGTCGGCTTTGGCGAATGCTGCCAGTGGCAGTGGCAGCAAACTCGATGGGCGGGCTGAGCGCCAGGTCGCGCTCGCTGCGCATCAGACGGCCACCCTGGGGCGCGTGGCAACCAGACCGACGGCGGCGATGCGGTCAACGTGCGCATAAATAGGCCGCGACAGTTCATCGCCAAAGATATCCGGGTCAATTTCCTCATAGCGCCAGTCGCAGCCGCTGGCAGCCAACAGTGGCGTAAGCTCGGCCAAGAACGGATCGATGCCGTCTATCATGGCGACGCCGGTGTACAGCAACAGGCGCCCGCCAGGTGCCAGACGCGCCAGCGCATCCGCCGTGATACGCAGGCTCAACGCACGCCCCAGCCCTGCCCCGCCATGCCGGTAGGCCCGCTGCTGGGCATCATCGAGAAACGGCGGATTGGCAATAATCAGGTCGAAATCACCCACCACACTGTCTAGCGCGTCGCCCAGCGCCAGGTTTACGCTGACACCCGCGTGCTGCGCGTTGAGGGCACTGGTATCGAGTGCCAGCGGATTAATGTCGTTCAGGGTGGCATCAACCGATAGCCCTGCCCGGCGCAACGTACGCGCCACAACAATACCGCCCGCCCCACTGCCGCAGCCGATGTCGAGCAGGCGCAGCGGCACGTCGGGGTTCGCTTGGCTTATTACAGCAGGCAAATGGAATAACACGAAACGGACAAATCGATAGGTATCGGGGCCAAAAAAAACCGCAGCCTGCTCAGTGGTGGGAAACGCCGAGTGGGTAAACAGGAGGTCATCCAGACTGGCGATGCGCCGGGCACTCTTCAGAAACGCGCCGCGCCGCACCAGAATACCCGCGCGCGCCATCAAATCAAGCAAGTCCGGCGGTACGGCACCCGCAAGAAACGGCAAATTCCAGCCGAATACATCACGTAGCGTCGTGCCGGGTTCGCCGCCGCGATAATCCAGCAGGCGCTGGTGGGTTAAGGGCGTCGTGGTGGTGAAACGATAGCCTGTGTCGCCCACATGGCGCAGCACACTGGCCAGCGAGTCTGACTGCAGTAATTCATCGTGGGTGGGTGCCAGGCTGTCAGCAATAACGTGATGGCTCAAGGTCAGGCCACCCGCTGCAGTCGGTCATCCGCCTGCCTAAGCGCAAACTGCGTGGTCTGAAACTCAAGCTGGTAGCGCGCATAACAACGCTCGCCACACATCAGTCGCATCAGCGCACCTTCTGCAATGAACGGCGCACACGCCGGTGTGGCCTCGATCAGCGGCCGAATGACTTCGGCAATCCAGCTACGTGCATGCGCCACGTCGAGCACCGCATGCAATTCGAAATAGGCCCGCGTGTGCCCATCCAGGCCGACCCGTTGCATGCCGCGTGCCACTTTCCGGGCGCGCTCAGGCGCGGTCAACTCAATTACGCCGAGTGCGCCAATGGCCTGGTAAGCGTAGCGGCGCGTGGTCGCCAGCCCAACCATGGTGTTGCTCAGCGCCAGCGATTCCCATACCGTGGCGTCAATAGCAGGATGCAATTTAAGGTCGCTGACCATGCGCGCCAGCATCGGGCCGTGCATCGCAGCGGGACGACCATGACCCATTTCGTCCCAGAAATTACGTGCGCATTCAAGCTTGGCCTGCACCGGCAATTTCACTAGGGTGTACGCCAGCAGGTCTTCAAACCCCGCTTCACCGGCGGCTTCCTGTGTGAGAAACAGGCGCAATTGTTGGCGCGAAGCATGCTCGGCCAACCAGTCAAACAGGGCATGTTGCTGTCCTGGCCCAATCTCAACCAGCGACTCGAACCAGGTAATGAACCGCTCGGTGTCAAATGCAGGGTCAGGCAGCAGAGACGCGACTTCGCCGCGCAGGGATTCGAGATACTGCCCCTCCGCCAGGCGATGGGCGCACTCGCTCTCCATCTCCGCCTGCCAATTAGCGTGGGGTGTTGTCGGAGACATCCGGATCACATTGAACCGGGCAAGTTTCTGGTGGAAGGTTTGTGCTTCATCAGCGGCAAAGTCGGGGAACATGACAGACCCAATCAAAAAATTAACATGTGCTGCAGCCCATCAAACGGGCAAAATCGCAATCAACATTGGCGGCGTTGTATGGCCAGGCGCTTGCGGTTGCGGTGTTTGCGCAGTTTAGAAAATTTACAGCCGTCTGGTGAAGGGGTCTGTACGGAAGCGCACGGTTATGCTGTTTACGGCTTGATGGCGTGAATCACAGGTTCCATGTACACCACTTCCACTTGCGGAAAGCCACTAAAAAGTGGCGGCTTTAATCTTGCCGCCAATCCCCAGCCATTCTTCACTTCAGTCCAGCTGGCAGGCGTAGCCGAGTTCAAACTTGAGAGTGACATAAGCGGACTTACTGGGATTGGTCATTTTCCGCAAGTTGCGCACGAACTCAGTAACGCGTAAATAGCAACCGGTGAGGCCTCCTTCTTGATGGCTTCAAACCTCATCAGTGCGGTACGTCGGGCAAGCTTGGGGCGGTATGTTCGATAACCCACAGACAACCTCGACTCTCTGTGTGAAAGTGCTCATGCAAATGTTGGATTTTGAGGTTTTGTGACCTGTTAATTTTTAAGCATCCCAGGGAAAATCCACAAAACTATAGACAAACAAATAAGCATGCGTGCTGCCACGTATAGGCCTAAATCATGCAACAAAATGTAAATTGCTGATCGAACTCAAGGTAGCGCTGAAATAACAACGGGCACTGTACTCCTGATTATTTTGATTTTACTGTTGGTCGGTGCAATTCCCGGTTGGCCGCATTGTCAAGGACGGGGTATGGTCCGAGCGGGATACTGGATGTGAGATTGCTGATTGTAATTGTGCTGGTTGTGTTGGGAAGATTGTAGCGGCGCTGGAGTTGAATTTCTCGTAAGGTGGAGAGTTTGTAATTGACGATTTCTGGCGTCGCGATTCTCTGGTTGATTAAAGCAAAATTCAGTTTGAAAATTAATGTATTTGCGCTTGTCGCGATCTGTCTGGCTGGCTTCTCGAAGCCTGCTATCTTACTGAATAAAAAACATTTACTGAAAGGAAAGTTCATGAAACTACATACAAGATTCGGACTTGGTCTGGTTGCTTCAGTGTTCGCAATGGGAGTCGCCATTGCGGCCAGCCATGAAGGCAAGATGCATGACCATAAGCATGCGATGGATAATATGGATAGTGATGCAATGGGCATGGGCATGATGCAGGATCAGATGATGATGGACCCGGTTGCACGCGCTCAGAAACATTTAAGTGCGTTGCAAGCCAAACTAAAACTTAGCCAAGCTCAGCAGCCTGCCTGGCAAACGTTTTCAGATCAGGTCAATGCGCAAGCCAGAAATATGGCATCAAAGCAGGACAAGATGAAAGGCGCTATGGCCAACATGCCGATGACAACGCCCGAGCGAATGGCCATGATGGCAGGCATGATGAAAGACCGCGCGCAGGCTATGGCCACGATGGCCGACGCAGTTAAACCTTTTTATGCCAGCCTGACACCTGAGCAAAAAACCACATTTGACAGTATGCATATGCAGCAGATGAAATCCATGAAGCACTGAATCGCGAATTTAGAAACGCCAATCCCACTTTTACGCTCGGCGGAGGATTGATTTTTTTGCGAGGGTGTCATGTCTAAAACATCAGAATTGTTGGAATTGCCAGGTGTAGTTGCTGCTGGTATTTTTTCCAGAAAAGGCTTGCTTGAAGAGTTCGAGGGCGCGTTAACGGAAGCCGAGGCTTTAGGAATGGTGAAACTATGCGCCGCCATTACGCTGACCATGGAAATGCAGGGTCGCCTATTGAGTCGCCTGGCAGATAAATCAGGATGGGAAAGCTGTTATGGCTGGATGACGTGGGGGCCTGAAATGTCTATCGTCACGATTCACGATAGTGTGTGCATCGTGCAGGGGCAGCAAACCGCTTTCAATCAGGTGATTCAGGCCATGACGGTATCGGCTGATGCGGAAGTAATCAAACCGGGTGGAAAAGGAGAGCCAAATGCCCACATTGGATGAATTGATATCTTTACCAGGGGTATATGGTGCGATCGAATTTTCTTGCACGGGCGAGCTAGGCCAATTGCGTGGTGATCTGGAGCGCGATTTTGCAGAGCTAGTTGCACAGATGTGTGCCGCCAATATGGCGATTTACCGTATGCAGGCCACGGGATGGACGAAATCGACTGGTCAGAAAGGGTTTCTGCCCGAACGCGGTTTTACCATTGTGAGCCTGGATCACGTGATGATGGGCATGAACGGCAACGCGGTTCTGGCGCACAGCAAGGATTTCGATTACGACGCGGCTTATCAGCGCTTCAATGACTCGGCGCTGTAAAAGGAGAATGCACCATGTTAGATTTGGAGAGCTTGTTTTTGCTCAAGGGTGTCATTGCCGCATTACGTTTCTATGACGATGGGTCCCTGGCCGAGGCCGCAGGTAATCTGGATCAGCTAGACACGAAAATGGCAGCAGAATTGTGTTATGAAAATGGCCGAATTGTGCATCATAACAGCGATATTCTCATCACCCTTTCCCGCACGGATGGTTGGCCGCCTCGGGGCTGGATGATGATGGGTGATGAACTATCCATTTGTGCAGTTGCAGAAGTAGCCTGTTTCGTACGGAATAGCGAGGTGTCTTTCAATGAGGTGGTGCGCACCTTGACGGAAATTTCCCAAAAATAACTGGCCCGCTGCATTTAATCGCCATGTTTACAATTGCAACGGCCCCACGGGTTATTAAACCACATTCAAGTTTGCTAGCCCGATACGTGCTTGGCTTGGGCAGACGATATCCAAATGACGGCAGCTTAACGGATACGCTGCGTACCAGTGAATGCACACCAATATTATATCGAGCGGAAAGCGCAATCTTTTGATGTCTGGCACGTTGGATTGCATGCTGAGTAAAGGAGGTCGTCCGTTTAGCCGAAACGGACTGGCGTGAATTAATGCGACAGCACCACATCGAAGATCGTCGACGCAAGCATGGACAGCGCGACCACTCAAGCTGTCGGCAAGGCGCTGCGAGGACGAAACCCGGACGAACAATCGCATTAGGCCGGTGGTTTGCTCCGTGCGTCACGCTGCTGATGCTGAGTGCTTGCACCGGCAGCACTCACCTCAGCTTTCTCGATCCGCAGGGCCCTGTGGCCGATGCCCAGCGCTGGCATTTCTACTGGGTGCTGGGAATTATGGCTGTACTGGTGGCTGGCCCTATATTCCTGCTGTTGCCGTTCTTGGTTTGGCGTTACCGGTACGGCAATAAAGCGCCCCGATACACGCCCAGGTGGGAGTACTCCAAGCTGCTGGAAATCATGTCATGGGGCGGCCCGATCGTCATCGTCATCGTGCTGGCGTTCTTCGTGTGGCGCGAAACGCACAAGCTTGATCCCTACAAGCCGCTGGCATCCGACTTGGCGCCGCTGCAGGTTGAGGTGATAGGCTACGACTGGAAGTGGCTGTTCATCTACCCCGATCTGGGCATTGCCAGTATCGGTACGCTGGCGCTGCCGACCGGTCGCCCCGTATCGCTGCACATGACTTCTGCCACGGTGATGCAGTCGTTCTTCATTCCAGCGCTGGGCAGCCAGATCTACGCCATGGGCGGTATGGTGTCGCAACTCAATCTAGAGGCGAGCAAGCCCGGAAAGTCGTTGGGGGAGAACACCATGTACAACGGCGACGGCTTCCACCAGCAGAAGTTCACGGCACTGGCCATGAACCCGGCCGATTTCAAGGCATGGGTCGGCAAGGTGCACGCGATCGGACTGCCGCTGAACACGCAGACCCTGCAGATCATCGCCCGGCGAAGCACGCACAGCGACTTGATTGCCGCGCTGCCTGGGGCGCAGTCGATGGATGGGAATGTGTATTTCACGGGTGTTAGCAGATCATTGTTTCCCGACGTGGTCATGGCCACCATGGATGGCAAATCGACGCTTCCAGACTCTGCGTTTGATCACACTGGCGCGGCAATGCGTGACACCGATGATGCCGGCCATGCTAAGACGAGGCAAGCACGATGAACCTCGCCGCCATTTTCGACCATCCGCTGGGGCGGCTTGAGTGGTCCTCGCTGCCGTTCTGGCAGATGTTTCAGCACCCCACCGAAGGCAACATCATCAACGGCATTATCGCCACGGGTGCGGCGTCCATCGTGGTGGTCGGCGCCATCATCACGGTGTGGTTGCTGACCCGATATCGCCTTTGGCGTCCGCTGTGGTCGAACTGGTTGACCAGCCCCGACCACAAGAAGATTGGCATCATGTACATTGTGATCGCGCTGGTGATGCTGGCGCGCGCGCTGGTAGAAGCTGTGCTGATGCGGGGGCAGCAGGCGTTCGGGCTGGGCGGCGGGTTTCTTTCCCCGGATCACTTCGCGCAGCTATTCAGCACCCACGGCACCATCATGATCTTCTTCATGGCCATGCCGTTCCTCACCGGCGTCATCAACTACGTGATGCCGATGCAGATCGGCGCCCGCGATGTCTCTTTTCCCGTGCTCAATTCCATCAGCCTCGGCCTGACCGCAGCCGGTGCCGCACTGGTGATGATTTCGCTGGTGATCGGCAAGTTTTCAACTGGCGGCTGGTTCGGCTATCCGCCCTATACGGAGGCCAGTTTCAGCCCCGGCGTCGGGCCGGACTACTGGATCTGGGCGCTCAGCCTGGCGGGACTGGGATCCACGCTGACCGGCATCAACTTCGCCGTGACGATCTACAAGGAGCGTGCACCGGGCATGGAACTGATGCGCATGCCGTTGTTCACCTGGACGGCGTTATGCACGGCTATCATCATGATCTTTGCGATGCCGCCGCTGACAGTCGCCACCGCGCAATTGGCGCTGGACCGTTATCTGGGCTTTCACTATTTCACCAACGAACTTGGCGGAAACATGATGAATTTCGCCAACCTGTTCTGGCTGTTCGGCCACCCCGAGGTCTACATCCTGATCCTGCCGGCATTCGGCGTGTATTCGGAGACCATCTCCACGTTTTCCGGCAAGGCGCTGTTCGGCTACCGATCGATGGTGATGGCCACCATGGCGATCGCGATCCTTTCATTTACGGTATGGCTGCACCACTTTTTCACCATGGGCCAGAGCGCCAATATCAATGCTGTGTTCGGCATCGCCTCGATGCTGATTGGCATCCCCACCGGCGTGAAGATCTATGACTGGATGTGGACGATATTCCGCGGCCGTGTGCGTTTCACGGTACCCGTGGTATACGCCCTCGGATTCATCCTGCTGTTCGTGATCGGCGGCATGAGCGGCATCCTGCTGGCCAATCCCACGATCGACTATCAGGTGCACAACACCGTGTTCCTGGTCGCCCACTTCCACAACGTGGCTGTGCCCGGCCTGTTGTTCGGGATGCTCTCCGCCTACCACTTCTGGTTTCCCAAGGCGTTCGGTTTTCGCCTCAACGAGCGTTGGGGCATGATCTCGGCGCTGTGCTGGATCTTCGGGTTCATGGGTGCGTTCTTCCCGCTGTACGCGCTGGGCATCATGGGCCTGCCACGGCGCACCGTGGCCTATACGGAGGCGCGCTACGTCCCACTGGAATGGGTCGCCTTCCTGGGCGCCCTGCTGCTTCTTGCCGCGCTGCTGGCGTTGCTGTGGCAGCTCTGGGTGTCGATCAAGCACCGCGAGGAAAACCGCGTGTTTGTCGGGGATCCATGGGCTGGCCGCAGCCTGGAATGGGCAAATTCCGCGCCGCCGCCGGAGTACAACTTCGCCGTAATCCCCGTGGTCGATGGCCGCGATGCATTCACCACGATGAAGGAGAACGGGCGCGCCTACCTGCAACCCGATACCTATGTAGATATCGAGCTCCCGAAGAACAGCGCGATGGGCCCCGCCATCGCGACCATCAGTTTCGCCCTTGCCTTCGGCCTGGTATGGCATATCTGGTGGCTGGTGGTGCTGGCGTCCCTGGCGGCGATCGCAAGCATGATTATCCGCGGCTTCGCGCGCGACACGACACGCATCGTTTCGGCGCAGGAGGTGCGGCGGGAACACCAACGCTGGATCGATGCCGTAGCCCGCGCCACGGCCATATCCCGCGCCGACGAATGCAAGTCTGCAAACGTCGGCCTGGCCCTGCAGGCAACTGACGGAGTGGTGCCATGAGCCCGCAATCCTTCAAGCATCCCGGTCTGAATCTTGGTTCCGCACACGGCAAGGACAATGACGCCGCAGAAACAGTGATGTTCGGATTCTGGGTGTTCCTGATGAGCGACACTATCCTGTTCGGCATGGTGTTCGCCACCTACATCACCTCCTTGCACAGTACCGCTGGCGGACCGGGCCCGCGCGACCTGTACGACATCAAGAGCGTCTTCTACGAGACCTTGCTGCTGCTGGCCAGCAGTTTCACTTTCGGCATGGCCTCGCTGGCGCTGAAGTACAAACACAGCAAGCCGCGGTTGATCGGCTGGCTGATGGTGACGCTTGTACTGGGCGTCGCCTTCCTCGCTTTCGAACTACACGATTTCGGCGCCATGTTTGCCAAGGGTGGCGTGCCCAGTCGCAGCGGCTTCCTTTCGGCGTTCTTCGACCTGGTGCCGCTGCATGGTCTGCATGTGACCGCGGGTTGTATCTGGCTGGTGTCCCTGCTCGGCCAGATTGCCCGCTACGGCCTCGACACGAAAACCAAGCTCGGCATTATGCGTCTGGCGCTGTTCTGGCATTTCCTGGACATCATCTGGATTGCGATCTTCTCGGTGGTTTATCTGGTGGGGCTGGCATGAACGAGCAAACGCACAACATCGAAAACCGTTCCGAAACCCAACAGGAAGAGCGCAGGGAATTCCGCTCTTACGTATGGGGCATCGGGCTTGCACTTCTGCTGACCCTGGTCCCGTTTGCTCTGGTGCACTGGACAGCCATGCCGCGATTCTCGCTACTGATCGTGATCGGCGTCCTTGCCCTGATACAGATGGTGGTGCATTTTCGCTTCTTCCTTCACATCGGCCTCCGGCAGAAGCGCGAAGATTTTCAGCTGATCCTTTTTTCAGTGCTGCTGTTGGCCATCATGGTGGGCGGAACAGTGTGGATCATGGCGAGCCTCGCCATGCGGATGCACTGACCGCGTCCTGCCGCTAGCGGGATGCCCGGAGGGGTGTTACTGCATAAGTTACTGCATAAGTTACTGCATAAAATGCCGGATTGCAACGGATGTTACTGTAATGCCGTGGACAGCGTTACAAGTATAATTCGTTTATTTACAGTTACTTGTTGACGTTTTTGGATGCTGCTGGATGGGTGCCTGGTGCCGGCAAGAGGAGTCGAACCCCTGACCTGATGATTACAAATCAACTGCTCTACCAACTGAGCTATGCCGGCGTAGCCGCGAATTATAGGGAATATGGCGCCATAGGTAAACGGTAATTAATCCGAATTAATGTTTGCCCGAGCGCCAAATCGAAAATATCACCCAAATGCTGTTTAAAAAAGCCAGCATAAAACCCACAATGCCGAGGAAACGCCACCCCGGCACGGTCATGACGATGGAAGAACCGATGATCAGCGCTGCGGTGAGAATACCCATTGTAATACGGCTGCTGGCACGATCGAGTTGATGACCAAACTGGTCGAGACGTTTCAGATCGAGATCGATACGCAGACGGCCGTGTCGTGCCTCGCGCAACAATTTTGCTATATCCCGCGGCAGGCCTGAAACAACCTCCAGTGCTTCCTTGATATTTTTCCGGCCACGCTTGATGAGCGCCGCCGGTTTGTAGCGCGCCGATATCACACCACGCACAAACGGCGCCAGATGATCCACCATGTGAAAATGCGG
>JBDSHM010000610.1:0-1515 GCA_039918495.1 Sulfuriferula sp.
CTTCACCCCCTGCTCTGATTCCCCTGCAGCCAATACACGTGGTTTGCCGCCATTGACGATCACCATGGCCCTGTCCTTGAACAGACCGACTACGTTGATCTGGGCCGCTGACACATTTGCACTCAACAAAACCACCCCAATTGCCATACAATACAATTTCAGTTTATTCATTTTCTTCATCGCCGCCCTGAGTTGAATCATGAAAACCGTCGCTATTTTTCGCCATACCCCGTCAGAAGGTCCGGGCTATTTTGCCACCTTTCTGAATAAACACGATATCCCCTGGGAAATTATCAAGGTGGATGAAGGTCAGCCGATCCCCGACAATCCCGCCAATCATGCCGGATTGGTGTTCATGGGTGGCCCGATGAGCGTGAACGATCCACTACCGTGGATACCGCCCATCCTTCAGCTGATCCGTTCAGCAGTCGCGGCAGAGGTGCCTGTACTGGGTCATTGCCTGGGGGGACAATTGATCTCCAAAGCGCTGGGTGGCGTGGTCAAGCCTAATCCGGTCAAGGAAATTGGCTGGAGTGAAATTAGCGCAACCGACAATGACGCTGCCCGCGCCTGGCTGGATGGGCTGGCCCGTTTCGAGGGCTTTCACTGGCATGGTGAAACATTTTCCCTGCCGGACACGGCCACCCACATCATGAGCAGCACCCATTGTAAAAACCAGGCGTATGTCATGGGCAAACATCTTGCCATGCAATGCCATATCGAGATGACGCCGACCATGATTCGTTCATGGTGCAATAGCTGGGCCGAGGAAATCGCCACCAGCAACAGCCCCGCGGTGCAGACGCCGGAAATCATGCAGGCCGATATGGAGAATCAATTACTCGCACTCAATCGGGTAGCCGACCGGCTGTATGGGCGCTGGATCAAAGGTCTGGTGCAATAATGGAAGCCTTGCCGATCAGTCTGGCGCAATTACAAGGCATGATTGGCACGCGCCTGCGCTGGCGTGACGAGGATTACAGTGTTGTGGAGGTACTCGAAGACGGTCCGTCACTGGTTGCGCAAAGCGCTGCAACCGGCACCCATATTCAAAGTGACGTGCATGGGCGCGCCCGACGCGAAGTGCAGCAGATGGTTGTCATACCCGTACTCAACAGCGATAAAACCCTTCTGCATCCCGAATTTCTCGAAATAGAGCTGCTTTGACAAAGCCAACAAACAGGCACACGATTACATCATAAAAATGTCTTACACAGATCGCACTTTATTTAATGGTAATGGAGGATGAAAAAATGGAAGCGGTGAATTACAGCCAGTTCAATTTCGGCAGTCGACTGCGTGAATATATGCATGAAGTATTCAATCACAGCGGTGTAACCCGTACCGAAGCCGAACTGACCGATGGCCAGAAAGTATTCCTGAAGGCGCTCAAGCGCGAACTGTTGAAATACGTTGACACCAACCGCACCGGTTATCCGCACAATCAACTGGAGCAGATGGAATCCTTTGCCCGCACCATCGGCGATCTGCATAACTCCTATTTCGATAATGGCA
>JBDSHM010000611.1:0-7242 GCA_039918495.1 Sulfuriferula sp.
CCCAAAGATAGGGTAATAGCAAACGGATAGTACGCCAGTCGGCGGTGCCGGGCTGGCCGCCATCAGAAGCGAAGCGACGCATGAGCAGTTCTCGATTAAAATAGACGAAATTATCACTATTCTATCGGCACCATGCACATTTACGGTATTTCCAATTGCAGCACAGTCAAAAAAGCGCTCGCCTGGTTAAATGAAAACAACCAGGTTTACGAATTTCATGATTTTAAAAAATCCGGGGTAAGCGTTGCTTTACTGACGGCATGGGCACAGCAAGTCGGCTGGGAAAAACTGCTTAACCGCCAGGGCATGACTTGGCGACAGTTGCCTGATGAAGTCAAATCAGGCATCACCACACAGGAAGCGGCCTTTGCCCTCATGATCGATAAAACCAGCGTCATCAAACGCCCCATCCTGGAACAGACCGGCCATATACTGGTAGGATTTAATCCGGTGGATTACGCTGCATTGGTGAATCCAAATGTCATTCATCCACCCATGGCGGGTTGAACAGGCGAATCGAGCCTTACTCCAAAAACGCTTGAAATAAAAAACCGCAGCCACCCTTCAAACTGAAGCTACAAGCAGATAAATCACGATGACCGATACCCTTACACTTACTCAGCAACTTATCTCACGCCGCTCCAATACACCTGACGACGCTGGTTGTCAGGATTTGATGCAGGAACGCCTGGCGCCGTTGGGTTTTCGTTTCGAAACCTTAACCTCGAACGGCGTTATCAATTTATGGGCACGCCGTGGGGAGACAAGCCCTGTCGTGTGTTTTGCCGGACATACCGATGTGGTGCCGAGCGGACCGCTCGATCAATGGCATTCAGATCCGTTTACCCCGACCATACGCGATGGTGTTTTGTACGGGCGCGGTGCCTCGGATATGAAAGCGTCTTTGGCGGCATTTGTGACATCTATCGAAGGTTTTGTCGCCCAGTATCCCGACCACATCGGCTCGATTGCACTGCTGATCACCTCGGATGAAGAAGGTATCGCAACGGATGGCACGGTAAAAGTTGTGGAAATGCTGGCTGCGCGCGGCGAGAAAATAGACTGCTGCATCGTCGGCGAGCCGACTTGTGTATCGCAATTAGGCGATACCATCAAAAACGGCCGCCGAGGCTCGTTGTCTGGGCGTCTCACCGTAAAAGGCATACAGGGACATATCGCTTACCCGCACCTGGTGCGCAATCCAATTCATCAGGCAGCGCCCGCCATCGCGGAGCTGGCTGCGATTGAATGGGACAAAGGCAATGAATATTTTCCGCCCACCAGCTGGCAGATTTCCAATATTCATGGCGGTACAGGCGCAACCAACGTCGTGCCGGGCACGGTGGAAATTCGCTTCAATTTTCGCCACTCGACTGCCAGCACCAAGGATGGCCTGAAGGCACTTGTTCATGAAGTACTGGAGCGGCATGCGCTGGAATACGATCTGGAATGGGAAGAATCGGGCAAGCCCTATCTGACACCACGCGGCAGTCTGGTGGAAGCCATCAGTATCGCCATCAAGGAGGTTACCGGGCTGGACACCGAGCTTTCCACCACGGGTGGCACGTCGGACGGCCGATTTATAGCGGATATATGCGCTCAGGTTGTGGAATTCGGCCCGATGAATGCCAGTATCCACAAACTTAACGAAAATGTACCGGTCGCTGCGCTGGATCCCTTGCGCAATATCTACCAAAAAACTCTGGAAAAACTGCTGAGCAAATGAGCCACGATTATTTTCACGATACCGATGCATTGATCACTGTGCGCGACTGGCTACGTTTTGGCGTGAGCCGCATGAACGCGGCCAATGTGTTCTTCGGACACGGCACAACCAATGCCTATGATGAGGCTGCTTACCTTATCCTGCATAGCCTGCACCTGCCGCTGGACAGGCTGGAACCGTTTCTCGATGCCTGCCTCACCGAAGTCGAGCGCGAGGATTTAAAACAGATATTTGAAAAACGCGTCAAGCAACGCATCCCGGCTGCCTATATTACGCATCAGGCCTGGCTCGGCGAATTCAATTTTTATGTCGATGAGCGGGTCATTATTCCGCGTTCTTTTATTGCTGAACTATTGCGTGAACAGCTATCCCCCTGGGTGGAAGACCCGGAATCCGTGCAAACCGGATTGGATATGTGCACCGGCTCGGGGTGTCTGGCTATTTTGATGGCGCATGCATTCCCCAATGCGGCCATAGATGCGGTGGATATATCCGTTGATGCGCTGGCCGTAGCCGAACGCAATATCACCAACTACCAATTGCAAGCGCAAGTACATGCGATTCAATCCGATTTGTTCGATCAGCTTTCCGGTCGTACCTATGACGTCATCATAAGTAACCCTCCCTACGTCAACACCCCCAGTATGATGACGCTACCTGCCGAGTATCAGGCAGAACCTGAATTGGCGCTGGCTAGCGGTGCGGATGGTCTGGAACATATCCGCGCCATCCTCGCTGCCGCACCCGATCACCTGAATCCGGGAGGCATTCTGATTGCCGAAATCGGCCATAATCGCGTCGCATTGGAACAAGCGTTTTCGAATCTGCCACTTACCTGGCTTGATTCTGGTGACAGTGATGAATATGTATTTCTGGTTACACGGGAACAGTTACTAGGGAAATAAATCAATCCCCCCAATCGGCTACTTGACGATTTTTAAACTGGGTTTGGTCGGTTTGGGCGGTTCCGGGTCTGGAGGAGTGGTGGTATCGAGTTGTTTTTCTACGGCAAAGCCCATGCCTTCCCCATTTTCACGCGCAAAAATGCCTATCACTGCTGACATGGGAATGTGCAATTCGCGTGAAACGCCGCCAAATCGGGCGGAAAACTGCACCCAATCATTGTCCATGGTCAGATTACGAGTCGCGGATGCAGCCAGATTCAATACAATCTGTCCATCTTTGACAAACTCCATCGGCACGCGCGTATTTTGATCGACAACGACCGATAGATGTGGGGTAAAGCCATTATCAACACACCATTCATGAATGGCGCGTATCAAATAAGGCTTGGTTGAGATCGATGCCATCAGCTTACTTACGCATGACTTTTTCGTTTGGTGTAAGCGCTTCGATAAATGCAGGGCGACTGAAAATACGCTCCGCATATTTAAGCAGATTGGCTGCTTGGCGCGGCAACTGAACATCATAGTGATCAAGACGCCACAATAAAGGCGCAATCGCCACGTCAAGCATGGAGAAATCGTCGTTCAGCATATATTTCTGCTTGGCGAAAATCGGCGCTATCTGCGTCAGGCTGTCGCGAACCATCGCACGGCCTTTTTCTGCAGCCTTCTGACTACCGTGCTCGATTGCATGCACGTGGCTGAAAAGATCCTGCTCGAAATTGAAAAGGAACAGGCGTGCGCGCGCACGCATTACGGGATCAGCCGGCATCAATTGCGGGTGCGGAAAACGTTCATCAATATATTCATTGATGATGTTGGCTTCATACAAAATCAGATCGCGTTCGACCAATACCGGAACCCGATTGTATGGGTTCATCAGCGCCAGATCCTCAGGCTTGTTATGCAAGTCCACGTCGATGATTTCAAAATCCATACCCTTTTCAAACAGCACAATGCGGCAGCGCTGGCTATAGGGGCAGGTATTACCGGAATACAAAGTCATCATGATGCTTTACCCTGAAAATGACATGGCCGACGGAGTACCGCCGGCCGTGATGAAACAATGATGGGAGGTATGCTGAAGCTTAGTGAATATCCTTCCAGAACTCTTTTTTCAGGTAATAAGCCAGAATAAAGAATACGCCAAGGAACAGCAGCACCACTATCCCCAATTCCTGGCGGGTAGTTTTGATGGGCTCACCCATCCAGGTCAAATAATTGACCAGATCGCCGACCATGGCATTGTATTCAATCGGCGTCATCTTACCCGCTTTGACCAGCTCAAATTCTGGAGCAGCATGTTCATCGTGGGTGTCGGCACTCTTTTTGAGTACCTGTTCACCCTGCAAACTCCACAGCACATTCGGCATGCCCACTTTTTCAAACACCGTATTGTTCCAACCGGTAGGACGCGTTGGATCAAGATAAAAACTGCGTAGATAAGTATACAACCAGTCCGGCGTACGGGCCCGGGCCTCGACAGATAGATCCGGTGGTGCTGCACCAAACCATTCCTGGGCATTAGCCGGACTCATGCTGATAGTCATGGGGTCACCGACGTTGGCAGCGGCAAACATCAGATTGTTCTTGATCTGATCTTTGCTGAGGCCAATATCCTCCAGACGCGAATAGCGCATGGCATTTGCACTGTGACAGCTCAGGCAATAGTTGGTGAAAATGCGCGCCCCGCGTTGTAAAGACGCGTAATCCTCAAGATTGACTGGTGCTTTATCCAGATGGACGCTCTCTTCCGAGCCGAAGGCAATCAGAGGCAAAAACAATAGCGCTAACAGAAACTTCTTCATTATCCAGTCACCCTTTCTGGTTCAGGTTTGGTCTTGTCAATCTTGGTATACCAAGGCATCAACAGGAAGAAAGCAAAATAAACCACGCTAAATCCTCGTGCCAGGTTAGTGGTAAGTACAGTCACGCCTTGAGTACCAAGATAACCCAGAGCAATAAAGCTGATCACAAACGAGGTCAGGAAGCCTTTGTACAAGGTGCCACGATAACGAATTGATTTAACTTTGGACCGGTCTAGCCATGGCAGGAAGAACATGATTACCACCGACGCACCCATTGCCACCACGCCCAGGAATTTATCCGGCACAGCGCGCAGAATGGCGTAGAACGGCGTGAAATACCATACTGGCTCAATATGCGGAGGCGTTTTCAGCGGATTTGCCGGGATAAAGTTGTTTGCCTCGATAAACCAGCCACCCATTGTCGGCGCAAAGAAGACAATCGCCGAAAAGATCATCAGAAACACCACCACACCCATGATGTCCTTTACCGTGTAATACGGATGGAAAGGAATGCCATCAAGCGGAATATGCGTCACCGGGTCTTTGTGCTTCTTGATCTCGATTCCGTCAGGATTATTCGATCCCACTTCGTGCAGCGCAATAATATGCGCAGCGACCAGGCCTACCAGCACCAGCGGCAATGCAATTACGTGGAAAGCAAAAAAGCGGTTCAATGTGGCATCGGACACCACGAAATCACCACGAATCCACAATGACAGATCATTGCCGATAACAGGAATAGCGCCAAACAGTGAAATGATCACCTGAGCACCCCAGTATGACATTTGGCCCCATGGCAACAAGTAGCCCATGAATGCCTCTGCCATCAGCGCCAGGTAGAGGAACATGCCGAAAACCCAGATCAATTCACGCGGTTTACGGTAGGAACCATACATCAAGCCACGAAACATATGCAGGTAAACCACCACGAAGAACATCGATGCACCGGTGGTATGCATATAGCGGATCAGCCAACCCCAATCCACGTCACGCATGATGTACTCAACCGACAAGAACGCCAGAGCGGTATCCGGTTTGTAGTTCATGGTGAGGAAGATACCAGTGACAATCTGCATCACCAATACCAGCAAAGCCAGCGAACCGAAAAAATACCAGAAATTGAAATTTTTCGGTGCATAGTACTCGGACAAATGCGTTTTCCAGTTGGCAGTCAATGGAAAACGCGCATCAATCCAGCCAACAAATTTTTGCATGGTACTCATTCGTTACGCTCCTTTGCTGTCATCACCAACCAGAATCAGGTTGTCGTTGACAAATTTGTATGGTGGGATATCCATATTCAGAGGCGCCGGTACATCCTTGAACACCCGGGCAGCAAGGTCATACTTGGAACCATGGCAAGGACAGAGCCAACCACCCGGCCAGTCCGCACCCAAGTCGGCAGCGCCGACTTCCTTACGGAAAGTCGGAGAGCAGCCAAGGTGAGTACAAATACCGACCACAACCAGTAATTCGGGTTTGATGGAGCGCCATTCATTTTTGCAATAAACGGGTTGTTGTGGTTGCTCGGACTTTGGATCCAGCAGAAAAGAGTCATTTTTAGGCAGCCTGGCCAGCATTTCCTTGGTGCGGTTGACTACCCACACCGGCTTGCCCTGCCATGCGACTGCCAGCAACATACCTGATTCCAACTTGCTGATATCCACATCGACCGGTGCACCCGCTGCTTTTGCACGCTCGCTAGGCAGCATGCTCATGACAAAAGGCACCATTACGGCGACACCCGCTACTCCGCCAACGGCAGTAGTAGCGGCGATAAGGAAGCGCCGTTTGCTACGATCCACTTGCTGATTGCTCATAAACGATCCCTGTTTAGGTGACTACGGACTTGCAAAAACCGCTATTTTACCCAAAAGTGGCTTGAAATATAAAGCCCCTGCCTACATTTATCTGGCAATTTAAATTATTGAGCGTGAAATTACTGCTTTGTCTGTCCTGTATAATTTCCAAGAATCTGTTTTAATCCATAGGTGTATTTGATGATGCGGAAGTTTTGGCTGGTTTTTGCGCAAAGCACAACCATCGCACTTGGTGTGCTCTTTGTTGTCGTTATTTTCAGACCGGACTGGCTTACCTGGCGCAATTCGCACAATGAGCCAGGGTTTACTATTCGTGAAGCATCAGCACCTATCCCCAGTGTCGGCTCGCAAGTTGACTCCATGAGTGCCGCTGCAAAAAAAGCCATCCCTTCAGTCGTGAATGTTTTTACCAGCAAGGAAGTGCGCCTGCCGCGCAATCCGCTGGCCGACGATCCGATTTTTAAGCGTTTTTTTGGCGAGCACCCCAATTCACGTTCGCAACGCGTCAACAGTCTTGGTTCGGGAGTGATCGTCAGTTCGAATGGTTATATCCTAACCAATCATCACGTTGTCGAAGCCGCAGATGAAATTCAGGTCGCACTACATGATGGACGCACTGTGCTCGCCAAGGTAGTGGGCTCCGACCCGGATACTGATCTGGCTGTGCTGAAAGTCAATCTCACCGGTCTGCCAGCCATCAGTTTCGCCAAGCCGGATAAAGGCAATGTGGGTGATTTTGTTCTAGCCATAGGTGATCCGTTCGGCGTGGGCCAGACAGTCACAATGGGTATTATCGAGCTCGAGTTCGGGGGAGTCGGTTCTCGCTTGTGCCTCACTGCTTTGCCTTCCCCCGCAGATTTCATGAGTCGACACCCTTGTGGCCTTCGACGACATAAGGAACGTGCAACAACCGGGCAGCCTGCTTCTTGGTCTCTTCGGTGCGCCGGTCGTAGCGGGCCGTCGTATTCGAGTTCGCATGTCCG
>JBDSHM010000612.1:0-4205 GCA_039918495.1 Sulfuriferula sp.
TGACCGTTTTCGATAGAGCCGATGAAGGTTACCTCGTAATCCATCAGGCTTTGTACGCCCGATATCGGCGCAGCCTTGTTGATGAAATAGGGAAAGCTCATCTCGATATAGCCGGATTCGGCTTCCAGGCGTTCGACCATCTGGCGCATCATGGACTCGAAATTTTCCACCGAGATTTCACGCTCGCGTGTGTTCAATATCTCGACAAAGCGTGACATATGCGTGCCTTTGAAATTGTGCGGCAGGTATACGTACATATTGAAGCTGGCAACGGTGTGTTGCACGCCGCCGCTTTTATCGGCGACTCTTACCGGGTGACGGATGGATTTGATGCCGACTTTGTTGATGGCAAGCTCGCGTGTATCCGCATAGTTTTGCACATCGGGCATGGCGGCGACTTCACAACAGTCGTTCATGATGTCATTTCCTTGGTGATCTGATTTAGACAAAGTATAAACCAGCCTAATAGTTGAGTAAACTACTCGGGTAAATGTTGGCGGATAGTGGCTTCTATTC
Organism: Sulfuriferula sp.; assembly: GCA_039918495.1. GTDB lineage: Bacteria > Pseudomonadota > Gammaproteobacteria > Burkholderiales > Sulfuriferulaceae > Sulfuriferula. Next base: position 517 of record JBDSHM010000612.1, read on the forward strand.
CGTCAGCATCCAGCCCGCAATCACTTAGCATGGCGGCGTGATCGCCATGATCAATGAATGCGTCGGGTAAGCCCAATTGCACCAGCCGTGTCGTCAATGCCATGCGTCGCAGGCATTCGTTCACTGCGCTACCGGCTCCGCCCATGACGGCATTTTCTTCCAGAGTGACCAGAAGTTCATGGTTTTGTGCCAATTGATGCAGTAATTCTTCGTCCAGTGGTTTAACGAAGCGCATATCGACGACAGTGGCATCGAGTCGGGCGCCCGCAACCAGCGCAGGAGAAACCATGCTGCCAAATGCCAGCAATGCAACGCGTTGACCCTGACGGCGCAAGATGCCTTTGCCGATGGGCAAAGCATGCATGGTGGTCTCAATCGTAGCGCCCGGCCCAGTGCCGCGCGGATAGCGTACTGCAGCAGGGCCATCCAGCGTCATGGCGGTATATAGCATCTGGCGACATTCGTTTTCATCCGAGGGCGCCATCAGGGTCAGATTGGGGATACAGCGCAAATAGCTCAAATCAAAGCTGCCGGCATGGGTCGGCCCATCGGCCCCAACCAGACCGGCACGGTCAATGGCCAGCACGACCGGCAGGTTTTGCAGGGCAATGTCATGGATGAGCTGATCGTAGGCGCGCTGCAAAAAGGTTGAGTAGATTGCCACTACCGGCTTGTAGCCGTCACAGGCCAGACCGGCGGCGAAAGTCAGCGCGTGTTGCTCGGCAATACCGACATCAAAGTAGCGGTCTGGATATTCCTCAGAAAAGCGCACCAGTCCAGAACCCTCGCGCATGGCCGGCGTAATGCCGATCAGACGCGGTTCGGCTGCCGCCATGTCGCATAACCAGTCGCTGAATACTTGAGTGTAGGTGGGTTTGGACGCGGTTTTTTCAACGATGCCCATGTCGGGCTCAAACCGGCTGACGCCGTGATACAGGCAGGGATTATCCTCGGCCTGCGGATAACCTTTACCCTTGCGGGTGACGATATGCAGAAATTGCGGCCCATCCAGACGTCGGATATTGGTCAGGGTTTCCACCAGCACATCCAGATCGTGGCCGTCGATTGGCCCAATGTAGTTAAAGCCGAATTCTTCAAACAGCGTACCGGGCGTCACCATGCCTTTGACATGCTCTTCAGTGCGGCGCGCCAACTCCAGCATGGGCGGTAATTTGCCCAGTGTTTTTTTTCCGGCACGGCGTGCAGCGGCGTAAAAACGCCCGGATATGAGTCGTGCCAGATAATTATTGAGCGCGCCGACATTGGGTGAAATCGACATGTCATTGTCGTTCAATATGACCAACAAATTGGCATCGATATCGCCTGCATTATTGAGCGCTTCGAACGCCATGCCTGCCGTCATGGCGCCGTCGCCGATGATGGCGATGGCGCGGCGATCCAGCCCGGCCCGCTTGGCCGCTACTGCCATGCCCAGCGCTGCCGAAATAGATGTGCTGGAATGGCCGGTTCCGAAAGTGTCGAAAGGACTCTCGTCGCGCTTCGGGAAACCGGCGATACCGCCGCTTTTGCGGAGTCCGCTCATGGCTTCGCGCCGGCCAGTGAGGATTTTGTGCGGATAACTCTGGTGACCTACGTCCCAAACCAGACGGTCATCCGGGGTGTTGAATACATAATGCAGGGCGATAGTGAGTTCCACTGCGCCGAGATTGGAAGCAAGATGCCCCCCGGTTTGCGCCACACTATGCAGGATGAAGGCGCGCAATTCTGTCGCCAGCAGTTCCAGTTGTTCCCGGCTTAGTTCGCGCAGTTCACCCGGTGTGGCGACGCTGTCCAGCAGCGGATAGGCAGCGGTCAAAATTGTCTCTGCACTATAAAGTCGGCCAACTCACGCAGGCGTTGCGCCGAGTCGAATCCAGCCAGCGTATCCAGTGCATCGTTGTGCAATTCAGCCGCAAATGTTTTGGCGCGCGCACTGCCCATCAGTGTTACATAGGTCGGTTTGTTGTTTTCGGCATCTTTGCCGGCGGTCTTGCCCAGCATGGCGGTAGGGGCCTCGGCATCGAGAATATCGTCTACAACCTGGAAGGCAAGGCCGACGCATTTGGCGTAATGATCAAGTTTGGCGAATGAGGCATCATCGAGCTTGTCGCCGCAGTAGATTCCCAGCAGCACTGACGCACGAATCAGTGCGCCGGTCTTGTGGATATGCATGAATTCCAGCTCGGGTAGCGTGATCGTCTGCCCGACACTGGCCAGATCGATGGCCTGGCCGCCAGCCATGCCCCGCGATCCGGCCGCATTGGCGAGCAATTGCACCATTTCCAGCTGGCGGTCCGGGGTATCCGATAAGGTGTGCGCAGTAAGCAGTTCGAATGCCAGACTTTGCAGGCTGTCGCCCACCAACAGTGCGGTGGCGTCCCCATATTCAACATGGCAGGTAGGCTTGCCGCGGCGCAACATATCGTTGTCCATGCAAGGCAGGTCATCGTGTACCAGTGAATAGGCGTGGATCAGTTCGACCGCGCTGGCTGCGATTTCGACGCGTGCCGGATCGGCACCCACTACTTCTCCCGCTGCAAAAGCAAGCAGCGGTCGGACGCGTTTTCCGCCCCCCAAAGTTGCGTAGTGCATTGCCGTGTGCAGGGTTTGCGGCGCGTGCTGCGGATCAGGCAATAGCCGCGACAAGGTCGTTTCGATACGGGTCTGCAGGTTACCGGACCAAGCCAGAAAATCAGGATTCATTCGTGCCATCTGCAGGAGTGAAAGGTTTTAGCATGCCATTTTCAAGTACCTGCACTTGTTGTTGCGCGTCGGCCAGTGTCTGCTGACAGAATTGCAGCAGTTCGGCGCCGCGTTGATAGGCGGCAAGGGATTGCTGCAGGGCAAGCTGGCCGGATTCCATGTCGGCTACAATACGCTCTAACTCCGCCATGGCGGTTTCGAAGCTCGGTGGCTGGGTTGAGGACTTGCGTGTCATTGCAGTGAAGAGGAGGCAAAGGCGGAAATCTTACCGAATTATTGCGCCCAAAGCTATTATTGACGATAATTCACGGCTTTGTTTTCACTGGCGTTGCAGGGATGTCGGGCGGCACTCACTCAGCTTGATTATCCGTGTTTATGGGTCTGGTCCAGGGTATTCTGAATCTTAATATGTCCGATTTGGCCGTCAGCGCTACGTTGACTCACACTTTCCCCCAGCTGCCGATCAGCTGGTATTTCGATGCCCAGGTCTATGCGCTTGAGCAAAAGTATCTGTTCGCGCAGGCGCCGGGATACGTCGGCCATACCCTGATGGTGCCGAATCCCGGTGATTACCAGGTATTGGAAACCACCCATAATGCGGCCATGCTGGTGCATAACGTAAACGGCGTGGAGATGCTATCCAATATTTGCCGTCATCGTCAGGCGATGATGTATGAAGGTCGCGGCCATCGCAAAAGCATCGTTTGTCCTTTACACCGCTGGACTTATGACATGGAGGGCCGACTGCTGGGAGCGCCGCATTTTCCCTCTACACCCTGCCTGAATCTGGGCAAGACGCCATTGCAAAACTGGAATGGTCTGCTGTTCAATGGGCCGCGTGATGTGGCGCATGATCTGGCCAGATTGGGCGTGGTGCGGGATCTGGATTTTGACGGATACATGCTTGACCGCGTGGTGGTCGAAGATTACGACTTCAACTGGAAAACCTTCATTGAGGTTTATCTGGAGGATTACCACGTTGAGCC
>JBDSHM010000613.1:0-4804 GCA_039918495.1 Sulfuriferula sp.
CACAATCTCACGTGCCGAACGCTTGGTGCCCACAAACAGCACGGTACCCTTGTTGGTTGACAATTTGCGCACGAATTTCAGTGCATCCTCGAACATCGGCAAGCTTTTTTCGAGGTTGACGATGTGGATTTTGTTGCGATGACCAAAGATGTACGGTGCCATCTTCGGGTTCCAGAAACGGGTTTGGTGGCCGAAGTGAACACCGGCCTCCAGCATTTGACGCATGGTAATAGACATAAGATTTCCTTTAGGGTTAAGCCTCCAGCCGCCGCCCAACACCCCGTTCGGGGCACCCTAAGCTATTGACGACTGTGCGAATTTTGATGCGCACCATGCACACCAAGGGCGTGATTCTACCACATCGTCAATATTCTCGGCAACGCGCAAATGCCTTAACCGAGCGTATGGAACTGAAGTGCAGCCAGATTGGCATAGATGCCACCCAATGCTATCAGCGATGCATGCGTGCCGACCTCCACAATCTGGCCATTTTCCATGACCACAATACGATCGGCACGCTGCACCGTAGCCAGACGATGTGCGATAACCAGCGTAGTGCGGCCCACCATGGCCGCCTGCAGCGCGCTTTGCACAAGCCGTTCGGATTCCGCATCCAGTGCACTGGTCGCTTCATCCAGCAACAATAAGGGTGGATTTTTAAGCAAAGCTCGCGCGATGGCAATTCGCTGGCGCTGGCCACCGGACAGGCGCACGCCGCGCTCACCCAGAAAAGATTGGTAGGCTTGCGGGAGACTTTCGATAAATTCATGCGCCGCGGCCATTTTTGCGGCGGCAATTACCTCCGCGTCTGTCGCGTCAATACGCCCATAACGAATATTCTCCAGCGCATTGGCGGAAAAAATCACCGTATCCTGGGGCACAATACCGATGGCTGCTCGCAAGTCATGCAAATCGAGCTGCCTGATATCAATACCATCCAGCGTGATTGATCCGTGCTGCGGGTCATAAAAACGCAGCAACAACTGGAATAGTGTGGTCTTGCCGGCACCGGACGGGCCGACCACAGCCACCGTCTCGCCTGGCTGGATGGCAAGCGATAGCCGACTCACGGAGGCCAGGAGCGGCCGCGATGGGTAATGAAAAGTAATATCCCACAATACCAGCGCGGCGCCGTTGCGAGAACGCGGCGGCAACACCTGTGCTAGCGCAGGAGACTGAATCGGAGAACGCACCGCCATCAATTCCAGCAACCGTTCAGTCGCCCCCGCAGCCCGCTGTGCTTCACCCAATACCTCCGATAACGCGCCGATGGAACCGGCTACAATGACCGCATAGAGAATAAATTGCGCCAGTTCGCCACCCGTCATCCGACCACCCATCACCGCTTGCGCACCTAACCACAACACAAACACGATCGCACCGAACACCAGCAAAATGGCCACAAGCGTCAGCATTGAACGCGCGCGAATGCGCGCCATTGCCGTATCAAACGCGCTTTCAACCGAGCTGGTGAAGCGACCGGATTCGATACCTTCATGGGTGAACGCCTGAACAGTCGGTATCGCATTGAGAATTTCACCTGCCATTGCCGATGCATCGGCAATACGATCCTGGGAATCTCGTGACAGTTTTCGCACTCGCCGGCCAAAGAAAACGATCGGCAATACCACTGCGGCCAACAATACAATAATGATGGATGACAGTTTGATGCTGGTAACAAACAACATCAGCAACCCGCCCATAAACAGCAAACTATTCCGTAGTGCCATGGAAATGCTGGTGCCCACCACCGCCTGGATCAGCGTCGTATCTGTGGTCAACCGTGACAATACTTCTCCACTCTGGGTAGTCTCAAAAAACTGCGGACTTTGTCTCACAACATGTCCGTAAACCGCACTGCGGATATCGGCTGTAACGCGCTCGCCCAGCCACGAAACCATATAAAAACGCGCAGCAGTCGCGATCGCCAGAATGCAGGCCACACCGAACAGCGCGAGGAAATAGGCATTTACATGCTGGATGCTTTTCGAACCTGCCGCTCCAAAACCGAGATCGATCATTTGCCTGAACGCATATGGGATAGCAAGTGTCGCGCCTGCTGCGATCAGCAGCGCGATACCTGCCAATAAAAACTCTTTTTTGTAGGGCGCCAAAAAAGGCAGCAAACCCTTAAGGGTAGATAAACTGCTTTTGGACAGCGCTGGAGCTAAAGACATATAGGCTAATGAATACGAAGAGTTAGAAGTTCAATCACGAATTCGTCGTCATTTAACGACATGAAGAATACAAATATCCATTTGATTTATATAACTTATATAAATCAAATGAAATACCGCTGAATTAGGCGTCGTTTCGCAGCGACAAAATAGAGCCTCATATCCACTGCCCGCAACACCGCAGAAAAATATCCGATTGTTTATTCTACACATTTCATAAATGGCGCACATTTTGCTATGAAGTAGCAGATCACGGCAGCATCTATACCGTGGAAATCCGCGACCCAATCCTATCGAGAGGACGATACACATGCTCAAGAATTTCATGCAACCAGCCCACGCCAAGCCCAATCACCACAGCATGAATAATTCGTTACTGGATACTCCCAAACCGTTGGATAGTACGCCCAAATCACTTGAAACCTCCATGAGCGCAAAACCGACTTCCCAAGAGGAAGGCAACAAACTGACGGTAGGGCCTAACATCAAACTGAAAGGTTCAGAAATCACCGATTGTGAAATTCTGGTTGTGGAAGGTCGAGTTGAGGCCTCCATGAATAGCCGCGACATCCGCATTGCTGAAGGCGGCGTTTTTTCCGGCACTGCAGAAATCGACGTTGCGGAAGTTCGTGGACATTTTGAAGGTGAACTTACCGCCCGCAAACGCTTGGTTATTTATGCAACCGGGAAAGTCACTGGTCAGATTCGCTACGGCGCACTGAAAATTGAGGAAGGTGGCGTTCTCTCAGGAGACGTAGCCACACTCTCAACACCTCACGCCAGCCTGGTTAAAACACCTGAAATATCCCCCACTACCACTGAGGACAAATCGGAGACTATCGCCGAAGTCACGCCCGCGTCGGCACAAGCATACCCCGCTTCAGTTCTTGCCAAAAATTCGGTGGGCAAACGCTAAGATTCAACTTTTTACCGGGATTGATTGCTACACCTGCAGCTATGCGGGTGCAGTTGGTTGTTCGTTAACAATCCGGCAGCTAGATTCGGGGGCCGCCACGGCGATTTTTAATGCGCGAAAGCAGTGTCTTGCAATTGACTTTTACAATATGCTGGCGGGAAAAAAGATTCCGGTGGACGAAATCTTCGAGCGCTTTGTCATCATCGGTTAGCGTGTGAATATGCAAGCTCGTCATGTCGCTCATGATGTACAGGCTGCGTACTTCCGGTTGTCTGGCCAGATCCTCTGCAATTGCTTCTATCCCTTGCGGGTCAACTTGCACATCGAAAAACGCAGATACGGTGCTACCGATTTTTTCCGGATTGACGATCAGGGTGAATTTCTCGATCACGCCCTCCGTGATCAGTTTTTGCACCCGGTCGCGCACATGCACTCTGGAAACCCCTAATTCACGCGCAATATCCGCAAAACTTCTGCGTCCGTCATCGATCAATATCCGTAATATTGTTTGATCCAGCTCGGTCACAGCGTTCCTTAAAAAATTTATCCTGTTAGCTCAACGACCGTCGAAATTTCAAATATCCATCAGGCTATCCACCTAACAGCATTTGCACTGCGACTACCAGCAACAGTATACCGAAAGCACGCTTCAGCTTTGCCACAGGTAAATGGTGTGCCAGCCTTACGCCTATCGGTGCCACGATTATTGATGTAACGCCCACTGCAAGTAAAGCAGGCAAATCGATATAACCAAAACTCCAGGCAGGCAATCCCGGATGATGCCAGCCGGACAAAACGAAACCAGCTGCCCCAAATAATGCGATGGGGAAACCCAAAGTGGAGGAAATGGCAATGGCTCGTTTCATCTCGATATTACAAGCATGCAGAAACGGTACGGAAATCGTGCCGCCCCCAATTCCCATCATGGCAGACAAAGAACCTATACCCAAACCCACACCCCAAAGCCCTTTGGGTCCCGGCAACGTCCAGTGAGCAGCCGGCTGCCACTTAGCCAGCAATTGCAGCGACACCATAATCAGGAATACCGAAAATATCATTTTGAGTGCTTGTGCCGGTATGAAACCGGCCAGATAACCGCTAACCAAGCCGCCGATCAACGTGGCTGGAACCAGCATGCGTACCACTGTCCAATCTATCGCGCCGCGTTTTTGCTGCGCAATGATTGCCGACAAGGATGTGAAAATAATACTTGCAAGGGAAGTGCCGATCGCAAGATGTGTGAGCACATCAGGCTGCACTCCCTCCTGTTTGAATATCCAGATCAGCGCGGGCACAACCACAATACCGCCCCCGACTCCAAGCATCCCGCCCAACAGGCCACCTACCACACCCAGGCCGAGGTAAAACACAATAAACGTCATGCAAATTCTCCACTTTCATCAACACGCAAATACAATCCAGAACAAGCCATACCTACCATCTATAAACTTTCCACACCCCCATCACTGCGCGGATCGGAGGCACCTTCCAATGTGCCGTCCGGATGCCAAATGATCGCTCCGGCGTGCCCCATTGCTTCATCGAAATCCTGCAATATTTCTATTTGGTGACCTCGCTGACGCAAGGACTGAACAACTTCCCCACTAAAGCGCGCCTCGAGTTTCAAATTATCCGAAGACTGCCCCCAGGTACGACCCAATAACCAGCGTGGTGCGGCTACTGCCTGCTGCAAGCTCTGCCCATAGACAAT
>JBDSHM010000614.1:0-2893 GCA_039918495.1 Sulfuriferula sp.
GCGGAAGGGTGGCATCCGGTTTCTTGTATGCCTGGTTCGCCAATTGGTGAGCACGATGTTCAACATCATGAAAATCGAATGCCGAGGCCGGAACCGACAAGGACCAAAAAAATAATGCAGTAAAGCAAGTGAACCATGAAAACTGTCTGCGAATGGCGACACTTTTGAGAAGAAGATATACATTAATATGAAAACATCGCCGTAAATAACTGTAGTCAAAATCCTGTATCGTCATTATCAACCTATCAATTCTGATTCAATGATGAAAGAGCCAATCCAAATATAAATCGATATTGCCAGTCCCACATTATGAATATTAATGTGTGAGGCATAGACGGCATCGATTGCTAGTAAGAGAGGTAATGAGCGGGGCGCGGTTTCCAGCCAATACGCGTGTAAGGCTGGTCATGTCCCGATATGGCAAGTGACACATCTTCAATCCAGCGCTCTGTCGGGACCGGTTTCAAATAAGTGGCTGCCACCACGGCCAGCAGTCCTACAGCAAGTGCCCAGCGGTTAATGCGAAATGCCTTGAGCGAGGCCGCACTTCGCAGGAAAACGATGCTGATCAAGCCCCCCAAAATAAAGCCTGCCACCGCCTCGGAAATGGAATGAGCATGTATGACAACGCGGGATATGTCGATGGCAATGGCGACGCCCCACCCGGCTAGTAGACCCAACAGGCGTACTAATGGGGAGGTGCTACGCAGCATCAACAGATAAAACAACACGGGGTATACCGCTGTCGCACGCATGGCGTGTCCACTGATACCGGTAAAATCCAGTGACCGAATACCCAGTCCCCAACCAATGAATGCGATTTTGGTTACGACGACGATGGCCATGCCACCCATAAACAATGCGGCCCACCAGGCAGCCAGTCGCCACGAACGCCCCAATATCAGCCAGGCGGTGATTGCAGTCGCTGCAGGTGCAGTGACCACAATGCCCCCAAAGCTGGTCAGTTTGAGCCAGGAAATCATAGATTAAGTACCGAGAATGTGCTGATGGAATGCGAGATGATCTTCGATGAATGAAGTAATAAAATAATAACTGTGGTCGTAACCCACATGTCGCCGCAGTGTCAGTGGCTGTTTTGCCAGCACGCATGCCGCTTCGAATTGATCAGGCAATAGTTGTTCCTGCAGAAATTTGTCGCTGAGTCCCTGGTCAATCAGTATGCCGTTGGGGAATGGCGTGGTGCGATTTTTCATTAATTCGGTGGCATCGTATTGTTGCCAGTTGGACTGTTCAGACCCGAGATAGTGACTGAAGGCTTTTTGCCCCCAGGGACACTGGGTGGGAGCGACGACAGGTGAAAATGCCGACACCGAATGATAAATATCGGGATTGCGCAATGCCAGTACCAGTGCACCATGGCCACCCATGGAATGACCAAACACACCGAGGCGATCCGCGTTGACGGAGAAGGACTGCAGGACCAAATGGCGCAATTCCTGCGTGATGTAAGTGTCCATTTTGAAGTGTTGGTTCCAGGGGGGCTGGGTTGCATCCAGATAAAATCCGGCACCCTCGCCGAAATCCCAGTGATCTGTGGCGCCTGCAATGCCTGTGTTGCGTGGACTGGTATCCGGCGTAACTAGCATGATACCGGCCTGGGCAGCAAATCGCTGTGCGCCGGACTTGATCATGAAAGTTTCCTCACTGCACGTCAGTCCTGCAAGGTAAAACAACACCGGGACAGAATGATGTTTGACTTGCGGCGGTTGATATACGGAGAAGCGCATCGGCAGGCCGATAACAGTCGAGTCGTGGCGGTAAAATCCTTGTACGCCACCAAAACAGGTGTGTTCGCTGATGCATTCGAGCATGTCTGTCCGCCCTAGTAAATCACGACGGAGCGTATCGATTCACCTCGCTTCATCAGGTCGAAACCGTCATTGATCTGATCCAGCGTCAGGCGGTGGGTAATCAAGTCGTCAATATTGAGCTTGCCTTCCATGTACCAGTCGACGATTCTGGGTACGTCGGTGCGTCCGCGTGCGCCGCCGAACGCGGAGCCTTTCCATACCCGTCCGGTCACCAGTTGAAACGGCCGGGTGCTGATTTCTTCGCCGGCAGCGGCTACGCCGATGATGATGGATTGCCCCCAACCCTTGTGACAACACTCCAGTGATTGACGCATGGCGGTCACGTTGCCGATGCACTCGAAACTGTAATCCGCACCGCCATCTGTTAGCTCGACAATACGGTCCACGACATTGTCGATGGTCTTTGGATTGACAAAATGAGTCATGCCGAACTGACGTGCCATTGCTTCCCGCTCCGGGTTGATGTCGACGCCGATGATTTTGTCCGCACCCACCATGCGCGCGGCTTGAATGACATTCAGTCCGATGCCACCCAGGCCAAATACCACCACATTGGCACCCGCCTCGACCTTGGCAGTAAAAATCACCGCACCCACGCCGGTCGTCACGCCGCAGCCGATATAGCAAACCTTGTCAAACGGGGCATCTTCCCGGATTTTTGCCAGCGCGATTTCCGGTACCACAACGTAATTGGAGAAAGTGGAGGTACCCATGTAATGAAAAATGGGCTTGCCATCGATTGAAAAACGGCTGGTCGCATCCGGCATCAGGCCACGGCCCTGAGTGGAGCGGATGGCTTGGCACAGATTGGTTTTCCGCGACAGGCAGAATTTGCATTGGCGGCATTCCGGGGTATACAGCGGAATGACGTGGTCATTCTTTTTCAGACTTTTGACCTCCGGACCTACATCCACGACCACGCCGGCACCTTCGTGGCCCAGAATAGCTGGGAAGATCCCTTCGGGATCGGCACCGGACAAGGTGTAGTAATCGGTATGGCAAATTCCGCTGGCCTTGATTTCCACCAGCACTTCACCAGCGCGTGGTCCGCCCAATTCAAC
>JBDSHM010000615.1:0-2011 GCA_039918495.1 Sulfuriferula sp.
GGGCCGTCGTGCAGGATGAACTTCTCGCGGCCGCGGGAAGCCTGGCGGATGGTCTGGTAAACCTTGCGTTCCTGCCACTGCTTGACCCATTGCGGCTCGCGTTTGGCGAGATCGCCGCGCATGGGGAAGGGCGTATCGGGGAGGTTCAGAGTGTTCTTGTAGTCAGTCATTTTGCTTGGTGGCGCATCGCGGCTCGGAATGATTTAGAAAGTATTGTCTGGCTTGGTTCACATCATGGCCAATTTGGGTGATGAGTGCGGGAATGTCGGGGTACTTTTCCTCGTCGCGCAGTCGCGTCAGAAAATCCACGCACACATGCTGGCCGTAAATGCTGCGTTCAAAATCCAGCAGGTGGACTTCCAGTACGGGGCGGCCATCGTCCTTGACGGTCGGGCGTACGCCCAGGCTGGCCACGCCGGGCAGCGGCGCATTGTCCAGACCACGTACTTGTACCACGAAAATCCCGTTCAGCGGCGGCCGGTTGTGCTTGATTTGAATGTTGGCAGTGGGGAAACCGATTTCACGTCCCAGTTTATCGCCGCCGACCACCCGTCCGCTGATGCTGTAAGGACGTCCCAGCAAGCGGCTCGACAGATCAAGATCGCCCATCGCCAGCGCCTCGCGGACCGCAGTACTGGAAATGCGCAATTCGTCCAGCGTTACGCTGCCCATCGCCACCACCTCGAAACCTGATGTCGTGCCGTAGGCCTGCAGCATGGCGAAATCGCCGCTGCGCCGCGCGCCGAAACGGAAATCATCACCGATCAACAAAAAACGTGTTTGCATCCCGGCAACCAGGATACGTTCGATAAAGGCTTCTGCGGGCAGTTGCGAAAATGTCTGATTGAAGTTGCAGATATGGACGTGCTCAATCCCGCATTCACGTAACAATTGCAGTTTTTCACGCAGGCTGGAGAGGCGCGCAGGGGCCTTGTCCGGTGTAAAAAATTCACGTGGATGGGGCTCGAATGTGATCGCGCACGACATCAGGCCACGCTGTTTGGCAGCCTCGACCAAATGGCGCAACATCGCCCGGTGACCGAGGTGGACGCCGTCGAAGTTGCCTATCGTCACCGCGCTGGGCTGGTAGACGGCAGGCGTTATGCCGTGAGTGATGCGCATTGAAGAATAGAGGACAACAGTCTGAAAATAGGGGATTTTAGCGGTTGAGCGGCGCGCCGGTCAAAGCTATTCAATGACCTGCGCTAATCGGCGATGCGCCGCATGAATTGTATCGGGCGCATGCCCAATGCCCATAACGTCCCAAAATAGCTTCCTGCACCCAGCACCACCAAGCCACTCAAATGCGCAAAGCGTTGCAGTGTATGCATATGCAGCCAGGTTGTTTCGCCTGCCATGCCCCACCAAAGCAACAGGCTCATCACGCCGAGTGCAATCCCTATTTTAAAGAAGAATGCATACCAGCCGGGTAACGGTTGATAAATACCCTGGCTGCGCAGTTTCCACAGCAGCAACGAAGCATTCAGACAGGCGCCCAGACTGATGGATAATGCCAGCCCGGCATGTTGCAGCTTCCATACGAACATCAAGTTCATGACTTGGGTCGTGAACAGCGTGATCACCGCAATTTTGACCGGGGTGCGAATATTCTGCCGAGCGTAAAACCCCGGTGCGAGAATCTTAACCATGATCAGTCCCAACAGTCCTACGCTATAGGCGACCAGCGCCTGACGTGTCATGAAAACATCGTTAATACTAAATTGGCCATGCAGAAATAAGGTACTGATCAAAGGTATGGCCAATATCGCCAAAGCGGCAGCAGCAGGTAGCGCCAGCATCAGGGTGAGGCGCAGCCCCCAATCCAGCAGTTGCGAATATTGAGTCGGGTCATTATCGACATAATGCTTGGACAGACTGGGCAGTAATATGGTGCCCAGAGCGACGCCCAGCATGCCGGTAGGAAATTCCATCAGACGATCTGCGTAATATAGCCAGGACACACTGCCCGTCGCCAGGAAAGAGGCGAAAATGGTATTAATAAGGAGGGAGA
>JBDSHM010000616.1:0-4403 GCA_039918495.1 Sulfuriferula sp.
CAGAAATATTTTGGGTAACGGATAGGTCGTCGTACCCACCGTGATTTGCCGCTCCGCCATGGCTTCGAGTAATGCGGATTGCACCTTGGCTGGCGCCCGATTTACCTCATCGGCCAGCACCAGATTATGGAATAACGGTCCGCGCTGAAACTGAAATGAACCGTCTTGCGGGCGGAAAATGTCGGTGCCGGTCAGATCCGCCGGTAGCAGATCCGGCGTGAATTGCACGCGATGAAAATCAGCGTCGATGCCTTCACTCAAGACCTTGATCGCCCGTGTTTTGGCCAACCCCGGCGCGCCTTCTACCAAGAGATGCCCATCGGCCAGAAGCGCTATCAGCAGCCGTTCTACAAGAACCTCCTGACCTATGATGTGTTGTGAAACATGTTGCTGCAGTGACTGAAATGCTTGATGAGCGAGTGATATTCCCGGCATGGTGATGAAGTCCAATTTGGTGGTGGATGCTATGGATAGCAGGACTCGTGACTTTTTAGATAGTTCCTTCGTCTTGATGCAATTCGATCACCCTTAAAACCCCTAAACAGCATACCGCTAATTTCTTGACCCGGATTTTTGATTGACATGTGTTGCTGAAACGACAAATCGAAAGGTTTGTCGTTAACACAAGAAAAATGCGTATTGGGTATAAATCCGTAGGGCAGCAACTCGCGAGACCATCGTATTGTGGTCATAACGAGGCTTTGCTTTCCGAGAAAGACATCGCTGCCCCGGAACCGGTAGAATTTTGGCTTGTCTCTAATGACTACACATAATAAGGATTCCATATGACATATAGCCGCACAACACGCATTCTGCATTCCCTGATTGCCTTGACCATTACTTTTCAACTTATTGTCAGCCTGGTAATGGAACACCCTTCCAATACACGAGCAATGAGTCAGGCGGGGGCATTCTGGTTCGAATGGCATGAATGGATCGGTCTGGCGGCTACGGCAGTCTTGTTGTTGAGCTGGATTTACCGACTGGTGAATTTTAAGCGCGAAAATCAGAGCATGTTGTTTCCGTGGGTGAACACCGCAGGCCGAAAACATCTGCTGACTGAACTGCGCATGTTTTTAACATTGAAGTGGAAAACACTTGCCGATACCGGGCCGCTGGCCGGCACAATTCACGGCCTGGGCTTGCTGATTGCCTCGGCCATGGCAATCACCGGCAGCATCTTATATATCGGACTATGGCCGAATAATGTGGCGAACCCCAATATACGCAATATGATGGAAATCCATTCGACCCTGGCGACCATCATGTGGATTTATCTGTATGGCCACGTGATCATCGCCTTGTGGCATCAGTTTGTTGGCCATGCCAGCATTGCCAAGATGTTCAACTGGCGCTGAATTTTGAACAACGCCTGATTAGCCGGAGGCCAGTAAATGGCGTAAATCCTGGGTAATTTCAGGCGCTGTGCTGGAACTGGAACCCAATAGGCGCGCGTTACCGTTGGCGTCGAAAATGAATACGCCACTACTGTGATTGACTGCGTAATTACCCTGCGCATCGGGTTTATCGAGACTGTAAACCACACGGTAGCGTCGGGTGAGCGCATCCAGCGACTTTTCATTACCGCTTAATCCGACAAATTGCGGACCGAACGCGCCTGTATAACTTTTGAGGACTTGCGGGGTATCGCGAGCCGGATCAACCGAGACAAACAGCACCTGTACCTTGTCGGCATCCGCACCCAGCGCACGGACTGACTGGGCTAACGTAGCGAGCGTTGTCGGACACACATCGGGACAATTGGTATAACCAAAGTAGAGCAGTACCAATTTGCCGTGGTATGCATCCGCTGTGACTGCCTGACCGTTATCGTTAGTCAGATTGAATTCGAGCTTGGGCATCAGCCCGGTAATGTTGTCGAGCGCCCAGGGCGCCTGTTGCTGGCAGGCTGCCAGACTGAATACGGTGAAGGCAGAGACTAGTGCCATCCAGCGCCAATGGCACACGGACATCCGAATTTTCCCGCTCATCTAGTCCCCGCGCCATTGACTGTAAACATTACTTGCTGCGTGTGGCCACCCGCGAATTGCAATGCAACCGGCACTTTTTCGCCTACCTTCAAGGGGGAGACCGCTTGCATCAGCATCAGGTGATAACCGCCAGGAGCAAAATGGACTGTCGCACCCGGTTTGATCTCAAGCCGTCCCACCGGCGCCATGGTTGAAATACCGTTATGTTCCATGCTGCGATGCATATGAACCATTTTGAAAGCGGTGCTGGTTGCCCCCACTAAAACGAGCGTCTGATCACCCCGATTCATCAGATCGAAATAACCCGCAAGCGGAAGATCTCCCGGCAGCAGGCGAATACGTGCATTGCTTACATCGCCTTGTGGCGCGGCAAAAGCCAGAGAACAGGTAAACAGGGCGATGATCACGGCCATCACCATAGCGAGTGAGTGGCTACGCCGATAGTGTATGCAGCGTGTATCGGGCACGAGTTGTAATGCGGTCATGATTAATCTGCTTTCGGGGTGGTGGCGCCTGCCAGGGCGGGAGATGCGGGCACGATTTCTTCTTCGTCTTCATGCAGAATGCGGCTCAACACGACAAGCACAGCAATCACACACATCATGGAGGGTGGAATCCAGGTAATTAAGCCGCCGATTTGCTGATCTGTCATCGGGTTAATTTCCCAGGCGCGACCGCAGATACCATAAACATCGTAAAGCATCGATTTGTGCATGAAAATATAGGCGCCCAGCAACACCTGACCAATCATCACGATGAAAAGAATCAGGATTCGTTTCATGTAACTGATATTGGCATGGCCGTCTGTAGTGCGCGGAGCAAGCATCAGCCACCAGAACAGAATCCCGTCCACGACCATGCTCCAGTTCATCAGCCGATAACGGTCTTCATTGAGCATCACCGTAAAATGTATCGCCGGAGACAGCCAGAAATAGATCAGCCCTACAAATAATACGGGCGCGATGATCGGGTTTTGCAAGAACCCGTAGATGCCTTGCACTATCCGATTGCGCCACATCGGGCGGAGAACCTGCTCTCGAAAACGTATCGGCACCCCAAGCGACATCATCTCCATCGGTGCAGCAAGCACCATCAGAAAGGGGCCGACGTGATGCAGGATTAGATGTTGCAGACGATGCACCCAGAACATATGCTGCGACAGAAAATCAAAGTACGTCTGCAGTGCAATATAGATCAGACCCAGTCCCACAAAAAAAGACAGGGGGCGCCAGAATCCGGTGGCTTCGTGGTTACGTTTCGTGAGCAGTAGGCCACGTATATAGGCTGCTGTCGGTAACGCGCAGCTGGCGAGTACAGTAGGGGAGAATTCCCAAGGGCGCAGAAAAGTGATGACGGATTGCATCAATCAGCTATGTGTCAGAATGGTTGACATGCGCACGGATTATACACCTCATCAGTCATCAGGCCAGCAACACATAAATCGGTTTCTGAGCGGCATTCGGTTTATTTCGGGTATCCGTATTCCGGAGTTGATATCCGGTTTCCTTGTTCATTGTAATGCGAGCCTAAACCGTAATCTGCGGTTGATGGCCTTAGCCATCCTGGACGTCAACTATCGGGTATGAACTTTCTGTGCTTGTCGGGCTGTGTTGTGCCATGAAGCGACATTGCTGAACTGAAAAACGGGTGGCGTGAACGACCGTAAACTGATCTGGGAGCAGCCTCTCGAATCTCTGATTGATCAGTCCGAACCTCGGCCATTTGAGACATTCAAGAATTCCCCCCAAAAGCAGCCATTCGCTGAATTTATTGATTAACTGTGGCGGGGCTAGTCTTAGCCGGGACCGGTCTGTATTATCAATACATATGCGGACAGAAATCCTAGGCGACTCGCTATGAATCAGTCAGTTAATAAAAATTTGAACGCTTCACTAATTTCAATAATACAGACCGGTGGGTCTGGTGAATAACTGTTGACGCCATACTTCCAGTAACCATATGTCGTGCGGGAATTTCAAAGCAAAACAATGAAAATACTTGGGCTCGATCACATACAACTCGCCATTCCAACGGGCAGCGAAGAAGAGGCAAGGAAGTTCTATGTTCAATTGCTTGGCCTCACCGAACTCGCAAAACCTTCGGAGTTAGCGGGTCGTGGAGGCGCTTGGTTTCAGTGTGGCGAGTTACAACTACACCTTGGTATCGAGAAAGAATTTCGTCCGGCCAAGAAGGCACACCCAGCCTTGCGCGTGCAGCAACTTGCGGTACTGTTAACACTACTTCGTGAGGCGGGCTGTGAAGTCACTGACGACCATTCTTTACCAGGTGTTAAACGTGCATTTACCCAAGATCCTTTTGGCAATCGCATCGAGCTTGTCGCGAGTGAAAATGCCGTCTAACCCTACAGTCGAGAGGGACAGCCACAAGCTGCGCTTGTGGTTCCCTCGCCTG
>JBDSHM010000617.1:0-5141 GCA_039918495.1 Sulfuriferula sp.
TGTTCGAGTATCCCAGGACTGCTGCTCCACATTTGCATGGCGTTGGGAACATGTCCGAAGGCCTGCTCAATCTGACGGTAAATTTCGGCTACTTTGCCGGTTGCTTGTTCGCTGGTTGCAGTTTCAATGATAGGCATAGCGGTTTCTCCTTGAATGATGAATGACTCAAACATAAGTACATACCGACCAACCGGTATGCAAAAACCTGGCATCAATCGCACTATTACCGCGACTTCGCTAGGATTTTTTAACTTCCGAGCCGGGTCGGGGACCGAGGCTCAGAACGTAATTCTGCAATTGCGCTACGCACAAGCGAAAGGTTTTTACCGATTGCATATTCTTTGCCACGCCCCAGCAGCCTTCCCAGGCCGAGACAATAAACAGGGCAGCTGCCTCGCAATCTACGTCTGCCCTGATCTGATTTTGGCGTTGGCCTGTTACAAGCGCATTAAATATCGCGACTTTCCAGTCCCGGAGAATGCGTGTCATGCGTGCCTGAAAAATATCGTCAAGCGGACTCATCTCCTGCATCAAGTTGTTGAGTGGGCAACCCAGGCGAACATTATCCTCGTTTGCGCATTCTGATTTGCGCTGCATGATATTCAGCAATTCAGTGACTGGATATTCAGATGCGCGCAATGGTTGAAAAACCATATCTTCCAGTCCGGCACGAATCACTTCATCAATGACGGCGATGCCGAGCGCATGCTTGGCCGGGAAATAGTGGTATAGCGCACCTTTGGTTAAGCCTGTATCTACCAAGATATTGGCAATACTCGCAGCCTGAAAGCCGTTACGGTGGATTTCACCGAAAGCGGCATGCAGGATTTTTTCCCGGGTAAGGTCACATTGTTTTGTATCCATGAAGTGAATCATACCAACCGGTATGGATGTGTCAAGTCAAGAGTTTGTCCTTAATCCGATCGATGCCCATTCATTATTCAAGCTGATATTTTTTTAGCTTGTACCAAAGCGAGCGCTCGCTGACATCAAGTAACCGCGCTGCTTTGGTTTTATTGCCCCCTGTGTTATGTAATGCAGAGGCAATCATTTTGGCTTCAAGGGTTTCGATCGCATGGTTTAGCGACAGGCTGTCGAAAGGTAAATTATCCTGCGGTGATGCAGGTACCTTTATTGCCTCCGTTTCGAGATGAAAATGAAACGAATCCAGTTGCTTTCCGCCACTTAAAACGATGGCGCGTTCAATTACATTTCTGAGTTCACGTACATTCCCGGGCCACGTGTATTGTTGCAGTCTGGCGAGTGCCTCCGCAGTGATTTTCGGTACCAAAGAACTGCCTTTCGAGAATTCAGTTATGAAGTGGCGGACCAAGGCAGGTATATCTTCTTTGCATTCTCTGAGCGGCGGCAATTCAAGTGAAAATACATTCACTCGATAATACAAATCTTCCCGCAATCTATTTTCTGCAATGGCAAGCTGAGGGTTTCTGTTGGTTGCGGCAACAATTCTGATATCGATCGGTATGCTGCGATTACCACCCAATCGTTCAATCACATTTTCCTGCAATACCCGTAATAACTTGGCTTGCAAAGCAATCGGCATTTCCGCCAGTTCATCCAGAAAAATGGTGCCGCCATGAGCCAGTTCAAACTTGCCGATACGCTCCTTATGCGCACCTGTAAACGCCCCTTTTTCATAACCAAATAGCTCGCTTTCCAGCATGTCTGCAGGAATCGCGGCGCAATTTATCGGCACAAAAAGCTTGTCGCGACGGGGTGAGGCCCGGTGAATTGCACGCGCGACTAGCTCCTTGCCGGTACCGGTTTCTCCGGTGATAAGTGCGGTGGTTTTATTGGGTGCAACAAGCCGTATCTGCTCGTATACTTTTTGCATGGATAGGCTTTCACCAATAAAACCCTCCCATCCTTTTTCCAGTTCCCGGCGTAGAAAATCGTTTTGACGCAGTATCTGGCCGGTCGCGAGTGTCCGGCTGATCGTCAGTTCGAGTGCTTCGATATCGAAAGGACGCAGAATGTAATCACATGCGCCCAGCTTCATTGATTCCACAGCGCTCTGAATCGTACCGTGTGCGGTCATGATGATAAAGGGAACATTATTGCCCTGCGCGCGCAGCTGGCTCAATAATTCAGTACCATCCATTCCGGGCATGCGAAGGTCGCTGATGACCATATCTACCGGGGATTCCTGCAAGCTCTGCAATGCTTCCATTCCATTGCTGGCGCAAGCGATATCATGGCCCATTTTTTGCAGCATGATTTCCAGAACACGCAGCATCCGGACTTCATCATCGACAATAAGAATACGTTGTCCGCTCATGTGTTTTCGCTCAGCTTTCTCGGTATGGATATTCTGAATAATGCGCCGCCCCATTGACTTTCGCCTACCGTGATATCGCCGCCATGTGCAGACACAATTTGCTGGACCACGGCCAGTCCCAATCCAATGCCGCCTTCGCGTTTGTGGAAAAATGAGTCGAATATTTTGGCACGCTCTTCTTTGGCAATGCCCGGACCGTTGTCTGCAATTTCAATAATGATTTTCCCGGATTCGCTGAGGCTGGTTATGGTAATTTTTCCATGCTCAGGCAATACCTGTAGCGCATTCATGAACAGATTGAGGAATACCTGTGTCATCTGTTCGGCGTCGCATTCACAATAAGGATCAGGAGACCTCAATAACTCTTCTACTCGTATCATTTTATTTTGAGTCTGTGCCGCCAGCATTTGAATACAATTATGAATCTGTGTATGTATATTGGTAAGCCGAAAACTCGGCAGACGCGGCCGAGTACCATCCAGCATGGTTGAAACAAGGCGATTCAGCCGGTCTGTCTCGCTCTCGATAAAACCAATCAGTTCGCGTGCTTCGTCGCTGATATGGGACTCTCTCTTCAGCATTTGTGATGACGAGCGCAATATCCCGAGTGGTGTTCTGATTTCATGGGCCATGACGGCGGCCATTTCTCCCATGACTGCAAAGCGCGATGCCCTTATCAGATTTTGTCTGGATTGATCGAGATCCTGAACCATTTGAATAAATGTAGTGGTAAGTTCCCCGACTTCGCCACTGGATACAGGCGGAGAGGGTGGCAAGGATTTCTCATCAATAAACCGGCGCGTAAACGCAGTCAGTGCCAGGATGGGACGGGCGATATTATTTGCCACCCATAAGGAAGCCCAGGTGGCAATTACAATGGTCGCCAGCAGGAAACCGAGAAAAACAATCGCCAGCCTGTGTATGGGCAGAAGCGCCTGGTCCAGTGGCTGTATGACGATTGTGGTCCAATCCAGACCGGAAAAATTTTCATACCCGTGTGAACGGTCAAAACCGATGATGACGCGGGATGTGTGCAGAGGGGAACCATTGACTATCTCAACCCCACTTTTGGGAATTTTGGATAACCAGGGCAGGAATTTTTTGCTCATCAGAAAGCCTTGTTGTCTCAATTCGGCTGAAGCGGCGATTACTTTTCCATCATGATCCATGATGGCGACCATGCGCCCGTCGCGGGCAGCCTGATCCAGTATCTGAAAGATTTGTGTCCAGTCGAAGGCCAATACAAGTTCCCCTAGATTACCGCTGCCGAATTTCGATGGAATGCTGGAATGGATATTCATGGTGCTGCCATCGGGAACATCCAGAACGACGCTTCCCCCTGGCAAGCTTGCATGCAGCCATGGATGTTGAGGAATCAGCATAGTACCGATCGCAGCAGCCTTGTTGCTGGCAACGACCATGCTGCTGGTGTCGATGCAATACAGATCATGATAAACATTCTGGTAGCCGGTTTTAAGTTCAGAAAGAAATGCGGAAAGACGTTTATCAATATCCTTGACATAAATATCCTGCATGACCTCAAGGTGACTCCAGGTGATTGCATTTTGGAAACGCTCAAACAGCATCTTGTCGACATCTGCTGATACGGTGGCTGCCTGTACCAGAAGTGTTTGCTCGATTTCAGCCTGCATGGCCGCCTGCGTTTTGACAAAGGCAAGATAGGTCAGCGCAATAGCCGGCACCAGGCTAGCCAGCAAAAATGCTACAACAAGTGTTTTCCGTATCGTCACGTAGAAGGAATCTGGCTATGAGTTTGGTCGTTAGATGCGCTAAAGTATAAGCAAAGCACTCACAATAACCCATTTTTTGTCTTACTTTGTTGGGGAGAACAACAGCCATGCGCTATCGGGTGTTTCCCGCAGCTTTAATTATTTCTATGGTGTTCGCGCTTGGCCCAAGCTACGTCCGAGCAGCACAGTCAGAGCCGTCTCCCCAGCTTGAGCGTGGCTGGCAACTACCCGGGACCGGTTTTACTTTGGGTGGGTATGCCACTGAGAATTTTACGGTAAAGAAAAATAAACCCTGGGAATTAAGCACCGAAGATCTCAGCTTGTTTATCGGCTGGGAGGGCGCAGGGAAGCTTAAATTTTTCTCCGAACTGAGTCTGGAAGATGCGCTTGTTTTCCGACAACCTGGAAAACTCACTACCCGTCATCGCTCTTTGGCGTTCGAACGAGCCTATTTCGATTATGCGCACTCCGAGCGACTGAATTTCCGGTTGGGTAAATTTCTGACCCCAGTCGGGCACTGGAATTTAATTCATGCGGATCCATTGGTCTGGACCACCTCGCGTCCTTTGATCACAAATCGTCCTTTCCCCACTTACGCTACTGGAGCCATGATTTATGGTACGCGAACTGCATTTGGCAAGGAATTGGATTATTCGCTATATGCTTCTAGCGGACAGAGCATAAGAGGTAATTCTAATCAGGATCCTTTTGATTCGGCGTATGGTCTGCATCTTACCTACGCCATGCCGAGGTCCGGTCAGCTAGGATTCTCGTATGCCAATTTCACCCAAAAAAGTGATGTCGGTAACCGACAAAATTTGTTTGGCGTCGATTACCTATGGTCGCGTGATCGGTATGAACTCAGCGGCGAGGCCATCTACCGGGTTTCCAGTCGTGGCCGTTTATGGGACGAGAAAGGCATATTTGTCCAGGCAGTCGTACCGCTCTCGGAAAGGCTATACGGTGTCGGCAGGTATGAATATTTTCATCAGGCAGGATCTTTGCCTGGTGTGAGCCTATGGGTTACCGGGTTGGCATTCCGCATTACACCGACGTCGGTAGTGAAAGCGGAATTCGTGCATGGGGTCAAT
>JBDSHM010000618.1:0-3363 GCA_039918495.1 Sulfuriferula sp.
TAACGCCGCATCAACTGCCGGCAACAATGTGATCGCTGCCAATAAGGTCATTCGCAATACGTATATGTTGCTCTCGGCAACGCTGCTATTCGCTGCGCTGAGTGCATTCGGGGCAATGGCGCTTAACCTGCCTCACCCTGGCATCATCGTCACGCTGGTTGGTTATTTTGGCTTGCTTTTCCTGACCTCGAAATTTCGCGATAGCGCCGCCGGTATTGGGTTCGTGTTTGCGCTAACCGGCTTCATGGGTTACACCCTAGGGCCGATCGTCAGTCATTACCTGGGCTTGCCCAATGGCGGGCAGACAGTGGCTACCGCCATGGGATTAACGGCAGCAATATTTTTGGGATTGTCGGGGTATGCATTGACCACGCGCAAAAATTTCAATTATATGGGCGGTTTCCTGATGGTAGGCATCATCGTTGGCTTTGTCGCCAGCCTTGCCGCCATATTTTTCGAGATGCCCGCGCTGTCGCTCGCCGTTTCAGCGATTTTCGTATTGCTGATGTCCGGACTGATTCTGTATGAAACCAGCAATATCATTCATGGCGGCGAAACCAACTACATCATGGCGACAGTCGGTCTGTTCGTGACCATTTTCAATCTGTTTACCAGTCTGCTGCATTTGCTGGGCTTCATGAACAGCGACGAGTAAACAGACAGTATTCCAGGGCTGGTTCTCATGGGGAAAACGCATACTCCGCGGGTTGTGGCTGAAACAGGCTGGCCTGGATCGCAGCAGAATGCGGATTAATTTCAATAACGGATACCCAATGAAAGCCATAGAAAATTTCCTCGAACGCCTGATGTTCGCCAGCCGCTGGCTGCTGGCCCCGTTTTACCTTGGGCTGGTGGGTGCTATTGTGGTACTGCTGTGGTATTTCGGGGTGGAATTCCTGCACCTGATCCCCATGGCAATGCAGGGTGAAGGCAGCGTCGTCGTAGGGGTGCTGTCGCTGGTAGATCTGGTGCTGGTGGCGAACCTGCTCATCATTATCATTTTTGCCGGCTACGAAAACTTTGTTTCCAAAATCGATGTGGGCGACCATGAGGACCGCCCGGACTGGATGGGACATGTGGATTTTGCCGACCTGAAAATGAAACTGATCGCTTCGATCATCGCCATTTCCGGGATCGAGCTCCTCAAGGCGTTTGTGACCGTGAGCACGCATACTAACGAACAGATGGCATGGAAGGTGGGCATCCACCTGACGTTTGTGGTGACCGGCGTGATGTTCGCCGTCATGGACCGTCTGGGCGGGCCTAAAAAACACGGTGGGGGCGGCTAACAAATCAAGCCTGTTCCATCCATTGCAAAAGGAGTTGCCATGAAACGTATTTTTCTGTTCCTCGCCACCAACCTTGCCATTGTGCTGGTGTTGTCCCTTACCCTGCGCGTGCTGGGTGTAGAGCCCTATCTTACAGCGCAAGGCCTGAATCTGGGTTCGCTGCTGATTTTTGCAGCCGTTTTCGGCATGGGCGGCTCGTTTATTTCCTTGGCCATTTCCAAGTGGATGGCCAAGCGTTCGGTAGGCGCGGTGGTGATAGACAATCCGCGTACGCCCGCTGAAATCTGGCTGGTGGATACGGTGCGTCGTCAAGCCCGCCAGGCTGGCATCGGCATGCCTGAAGTGGCGGTATTCGATTCACCCCAAGTGAATGCCTTTGCCACGGGCATGAACAAGAACAATGCGCTGGTGGCCGTTTCGACTGGCTTGCTGCAATCCATGAGCAAGGAAGAGGCGGAAGCGGTACTCGGGCACGAAGTCTCTCATGTAGCTAATGGCGATATGGTGACGCTGGCGCTAATCCAGGGAGTGGTGAATACTTTTGTCATGTTCCTGGCGCGCGTGATCGGTTATCTGGTGGATAAAGTCGTGTTCAAGACCGAGCTGGGTACGGGGCCGGCATTTTTTATCACCATGATCATCGCCGAACTGATATTGGGTGTGCTGGCCTCGATCATCGTCATGTGGTTCTCGCGTCGACGCGAATTTAGCGCAGATAGCGGGGGCGCTACGCTGGCCGGGCGGCAGAACATGATCGCCGCCTTGCAGCGTCTGCAGCAGACCCATGCCGGCCCTTTACCGGAGAAACTGGCAGCATTCGGCATCGCTGGCGGTGGCGGGATGGGAGGCCTGAAACGATTATTCATGACCCATCCGCCGCTTGAAGAACGTATTGCGGCATTGCGTGCCGGAATGTGACGCATGCTAGCGATCGCATATGGACGAGTTGAGCGGTAAACACTTCGCCCGGCGGATCATGCTGGGCATATTCGTGGCGGGACTGGCAACGGCAGTCTATATTGTCCTCAATCCTTTTCTGGCTTCAGTGGCATGGGCCGCCATCCTTGCCTATATCACCTGGCCGGGGTATCTCTGGTTATGCCGGCGGCTGGGTGGCCGTTTCAATATCGCTTCCCTGATCATGACGGTACTGGTCGCCGTCGTATTGATCGTTCCCATGCTTGGCTTTGCCGTGCTGTTGCAGGGTGAATTCATAGGCGGCATGCATCTGGTGATGGATCGTTTGGCGAGTGGTGATTTTAAGCTGCCTGAATGGGTTATAACTCTGCCATGGATCGGACCTGAATTACAGGGCTGGTTGATGCATGCCGGGGCTGCCCCGGGCGGGATCCCGGCGCAATTGCAGCAATTGTTGGCTGGGTTCCGCACCGAGGCGGTCATTTTACTGGGAGGGGTAGGGCGTAATCTGATCAAGCTCGGGTTTGCGCTGCTCACGCTTTTTTTCCTGTATCGCGATGGTCAGCGCGTACTGGATCAATTGCGTCAAGTGCTGGCCGACATGATCGGGCCACGTGTTCATGGCTACTTCGAAGCGGTCGGTACGACAACGCGTGCCGTACTCTACGGTATCGTGCTGACGGCCCTGGCGCAGGGGGTATTGGCCGGATTGGGCTACTGGGTGGCGGGTGTCAATTCACCGTGGGTTATGGCGGTACTGACTGCCACCATTGCACTGATTCCGTTCGGTACGCCATTCGTATGGATAAGCTTGTCAGCGTGGCTTTACCTCAATGGCCATCAGGCTGAAGCCATCGGTTTGTTTCTGTGGGGCGCACTGGTGGTGAGCTGGGTAGACAATCTGATCCGGCCCATGGTCATCAGCGGTGCTACGCGGATTCCGTTCGTGCTGGTGATGTTCGGTGTATTGGGTGGGGTGGCCGCATTTGGTCTGATCGGCCTGTTCATGGGGCCTTTGATTCTGGCGGTGGGTTTAGCGGTGTGGCGCGAATGGCTGGAGGAAAGCCGTGCCATTAGCCAGAGCGGTCAATAGCAGATTAATCTGAAGAAAGTTTTTTATGAACGGTATCGAATCTTTTGCTACACCCGTCATGTG
>JBDSHM010000619.1:0-2632 GCA_039918495.1 Sulfuriferula sp.
CCAGACTGATCACAACGTCACAAATGGCTGCATCTTTTACCGAGTGAGGCAAGTCCTTGACAAAGGCCCGGTCTATTTTTAGTGTGTTAATGGGAAAGCGCTTCAGGTAGGCGAGTGAAGAATAACCGGTTCCAAAATCATCGATCGCTATCCCGACGCCGCGTGCTGTAATTTGGGTCAGCAAGGTTTCGGCATATTCCGGATCGGTCATCAGGATGCCTTCGGTAATTTCCAGCAGCAATTGATTACCCTGCAAGTTGGACAGCGCGATGGCTTCATCAAGGGTGGCAAGGAATCGATCGCTCCTGAATTGTCTGGGGCTGACATTGACCGACATATAGAGTCGGTGACCGGCAGCCTTCTCGAAATGTTTGAGCTGCACGCATGCCGCTTTAAGCACCCACGCACCCAACAAATTTATCAAGCCATTATTTTCTGCCATTGGAATGAATTGGAGCGGAGACATCAACCCAAGATCCGGATGCATCCAGCGCATAAGTGCTTCAAAACCCATGATCTGACGCGTATTTGCATCCACTACAGGTTGATAATGCAATAAAAACTCACCGTTCTTGACGGCTTCAAACATGGCCGCCTCGATAGAGACATCATGCACAGGCTTGGTGAATGTTTTAGGGTCATAAAGTACATAACGTGCTTTGCCGGTTTCCTTTGCGCGGTACAACGCGATATCGGCATGAGCGAGAAGCTTTATCTCATGATCGCCATGTTCCGGGTAGATGGCTACACCGATAGATGTACTTACATACAGCGCATGACCCTGGATCTCAAAAGGGCGTTGAATGGAGGTGATCATGCGTCGCGCGATAATCTGAATTTCGATTTCCGTTAATGCGCTGGGCAACACTGCGATGAATTCATCACCGCCCACACGTGCCAGCGTATCGGTATCGCGCAATGTGTCACGCAGTCGCATCCCGGCCTCACGCAGTAAAACATCCCCGACTGGATGGCCCAACGCATCATTGATTTTTTTGAAGCCATCCAGGTCCAGCGCTAGGACGGAAAAACCTTTCCCGGTACGCCTCGCTTGCGCCATCGCCATGTTCAGACGATCGGATAGCAGGGATCGATTGGGTAGCCCGGTCAATGAGTCATGAGTAGCAAGATGGCGCAAACTTTCATCGTTGGTCAATTGCTGCGTGATATTCTTGCCCACAGCAAGCAGTTCCGTATGGCCTTCTTCAGTTAAGTATGCGGTCATCAGAAAATCAAAGTAGAGAGCTGTTGTACTGATTTTGATCTGGGCATGTACTTGGCTGTGCTGTTGCGATTGAATGGCATGTTCTATCGCTGCGCCAATCACGTCATGTTCTTCAGGCACTACCAGATCGGATAATAGTAAACCGGTGAGCGTGCTACCTGGTTGGATCAGTTCAGAGGCGCGTTTACTGGCGCAAAGAATTACGCCTTCTGCATTTAATCGAAACACAGCATCGCCCGCAGCTTCCATCAAATTATTCAGCCGTATATCGAGATTGGTGCGCGGCAGGGTAATGGGTGTGTGAACCATGACAAAACCAGTCTCCGGTCAGATAATGCGTTGTAGGTAACTTATACCAGAACAACAGAAAAACATTGATATGCACATGTTTGTTGCGCCAATCTGATATTGCACATGCATGTAGCAATGTGCCAGTAAAATATTATTGGTATCTTTCGGCATTCCGTAGATCAGATGCTAAGCCGGTTTGGCATTCATGAACAGCATAGCTGACATGGGATGCGATGCGATGCCATGCCATGAATGTTATAGCGCATACTCTGCAGTGGCGATTTAAAATATATTCCATCAGTGTGTTTCAGAAGATACGTCATATTATAAGCATGATCAGTATTAATATATGTAAGACAAACTCTTACGCAAAATACCGAGCATGACCTATTTCCCCCCTTATTTCTAAGCTTCAGAATGGGTACCACTGGGATTGTGTATTTCAATCCAGTTTCCGATAGCTACTGTAAGGGGACAAAAATGACTGCGAACGACATAATGGCGGAAATCCGGGATGCTAACCTGAGCTATCTGATGCTTGCACAGCAATTGATACGCTCCGACAAGGCCACAGCAATTTTTCGTCTGGGTATAGATAAAGATATCGCCGATCTTATTGCGGGTTTGAGTAATGCGCAGATACTCAAACTTGCCGGTACCAATATGATGCTGGCCCGTTTCCGTTTTGACGATAGCGCCATCCTCGGCATGCTAACCAATTACAACAAGGATCGAACGCTGGCGCAATCCCATGCCGCCATCCTGATGGCAGGTCAACCCATAGAAGAAATCGCTTAGGCAGACCATACTGTTTTGCAAATAAATTAAGCCTGGGATATAAAAATGACCAAAAAAAGCGTAGTGACCGAATCCAATGAAATTCAGCTCGCCATCAAACTGGTTAACCTTGGTGCGCGTTTGCAATTACTGGAGTCCGAAACGTCCTTATCCAGAGAGCGTCTGCTAAAGCTGTATAAAGAGCTTAGAGGCGTTTCGCCTCCGAAGGGCATGCTTCCATTCTCCACAGACTGGTTCCTGACCTGGCAACCCAATATTCATTCTTCTTTGTTTATCAATATTCACAATTATCTTGTAGAGCATGCCAATGTTCAGGGT
>JBDSHM010000620.1:0-2553 GCA_039918495.1 Sulfuriferula sp.
CCATTAAAATTTCCAGCTCCGATCTGCTCTCCGATCCAGCGCACCCGTCTCGCATCCAGGTCAGCCTGCTGATTGCCAACGACGCAGGCTATGCCGAAGCCTATCCGCATATCGAACTCACCCTCACCGACACCCACGATGCACCGCTGGCGAAACGAATTTTTGCGCCCAATGAATATCTTCACACGCCCGGCAAAGCAGCGACCGGCATCAAGCCGGGTACCGAAGCCAGTGTCGATCTGCTCCTGGATATCGGCAATCTGGCCGCTACAGGTTACCGCGTACTGGTATTTTATCCATAATCAGTGCACAGTTATTCGCAACACCGAAGACGAGAGTAGTCCCGCACAGTGGGGTCAACTTTGCTCGGGCCTGCACTTGAATTGCTCATATTGAGTAATATTGATGTTATCTGCGCCAGATAGATCGCTGGAGATTGCACTCGATGAAATCCGCCCCCATCAAAGACAATGAAGCTGCCCGACTCGATGTCTTGCGCCAGTATGAGATTCTCGACACACTGGCAGAAGCGGAATTCGATGATTTCACGCGTCTTGCATCCTAAATCTGTAGTACGCCCATCGCGCTCGT
The DNA here is from genome assembly GCA_039918495.1 of Sulfuriferula sp. GTDB lineage: Bacteria > Pseudomonadota > Gammaproteobacteria > Burkholderiales > Sulfuriferulaceae > Sulfuriferula. The sequence continues at coordinate 592 of JBDSHM010000620.1, forward strand.
CTCGCTGGTCGATAGCAAGCGGCAATGGTTTAAAGACGGGCGCTTCCACGACAACCATTTGGTCATCTCGGCTCCGAATATTCGTTTCTATGCTGGCGCCCCCTGCGAACATCAGACGGCCACGGCATTGGTACGCTATGCGTGATTGATAGCGCGCCCCACAAACTCACCGATGCACAACGCGATGCAATGATGACACTAAGCCGGATCGTAATCCGGCAGATGGAACTACGCGATGCCATCAACAGGGAATTCCGTTCGGCATTATCAATGCGGTTGATTGTCCGAATCCTGCTGCATGAGGTATAGTGCGCCCTTGTCCGCAGTCATTGCGGGAGAGTGCGCGCCCGACGCGCCGCCGAAGGCGTAATTCACCCAGAACCGCTCAGGCTCCCGAACCGCAGTGAAAGCACGGACATCTCTGGAGAGCGGCGCGCCAAAACACACGGACAGCGCCCACCGAAGGGGCACACGGCGTTTCACAGACGCCGTAATCTCTCAGGTAAACAGGACAGGGGGGTGACGATTGAATCCGCATTTTTTGTATGCCTTCAGTCGCCACCCCTTTATTTATTTACCGAGCCCATGACACCAGACACCATCACCATTCAGCCCACGCGCGTTCCCAATACCACGCGCATGCCGATCTGGATCCGCCAGAATCTGGGCAATGACGCCCTGTATGGAAACACCGACGAGGCGGTGCATGGCAACCGCCTGCATACCGTTTGCGAGGAAGCGCGCTGCCCCAATCGTGGCGAATGCTGGAGTCGCGGCACCGCCACCTTCATGCTGCTGGGCGATACCTGCACGCGCGCCTGTGGATTTTGTTCGGTCAAAACCGGCAAACCCGCTTGGTTCGACGTCGATGAGCCACGCCGTGTGGCAGAGGCAGTGATGGCTTTGCGTCTGCAATATATCGTACTCACTTCGGTCAACCGCGATGACCTCCCCGATGGCGGGGCCGGAATTTTTGCAGACACCTTGAAGCAACTACGCTTGCGCGACGCGCAAATCGGCGTGGAATACCTGACGCCGGATTTCCGCGCCTGCCAGGATGAAGCTGTCGCCGTCATCACTGGCACATTGGCGGGCCTGCCTGCGGACGCGCGCCGCGATCTGGTGTGGGGGCATAACGTTGAAACCGTGCCGCGCCTGTATAAAACGGCGCGCAAAGGTTCCAAATATGAACGCTCGCTCGACATGCTGAACAAGGCCGCGCAACAGCCGGGCGTGGAGGCCAAATCGGCCCTGATGCTGGGCTTGGGCGAAACACGGGCGGAAGTACTGGAAGTATTGAATGATTTACGCACGGCGGGTGTGGCGAGAGTCTCACTGGGACAATACCTGCGCCCGTCGCTGGATCACCTGCCGGTAGTGGAATATATCCACCCCGATGTATTTACCGAATATGAAAACGATGCGCGTGCCATGGGCTTTGCCTGGGTCAAGGCCGGCCCCCTGGTGCGCAGCAGTTATTACGCCGAAGAACAACAAGGACACCACCATGCTTAAACAAACTCCGCTCAACGCCGCACACCGTTCCATGGGTGCCAAGATGGTTGATTTCGGCGGCTGGGATATGCCGGTCAATTACGGCTCGCAGATTGAGGAACACCATCAGGTACGTACCGATGCCGGCATGTTCGATGTGTGCCACATGCTGGTCGTGGATGTGAAAGGCGCCAATGTACGCGGCTTTCTGCGCAAACTGGTCGCCAACAATGTAGACAAGCTCAAACTGCCGGGCAAGGCGCTGTACTCGTGCATGCTGAACCCCGAAGGCGGCGTGATCGACGATCTGATCATTTATTTCCTGGCGGAGGACTGGTTCCGTATCGTGGTTAATGCCGGCACCGCAGAAAAAGATGTGGCGTGGATGCAACGTCAGGCGGAAGGTCGCGGCCTGTCCATCACACCGCGCCGCGATCTCGCCATGATTGCAGTTCAAGGCCCCAATGC
>JBDSHM010000621.1:0-4047 GCA_039918495.1 Sulfuriferula sp.
GCACCAGCGGACGGTCAACCGAGGTTGCGCGCCGCACCTGTGCCAGAAAATTCGGGTTCACATCCCAGTCGGGGAATTCGTTCCAGGGGATATGGATGCTGTCGCGCGGGTGGCCAACAAACAGGAATTCCATTTCCGAACGCACGTCGATGAATACTGCATCGGAATGCGCTTGAAGAAAGGCGCTGGCTTCGCTCGGGCTGAGATGTCGCATTAAGCAGGCTCCGTAAACGTGGGGCATTAAACCGTATGTTCCAGTGTATTCTCAGGTCTGGAACAAATCGTTACTGATGGTTCGATTATTGCACAACGCCATTGGATGACGTGCTTATCCTTGGCGGCAAGGTACGTAAAATCAAGAAAATCGGGGACTTGCCGTTATCTGTACGTATAACCTGCCAATCGCAACATTGTTCAGCCGGCACGTTCGGGGCAGGAGTTGATATTTGCCGCGTTATCAATCAATGTGAACCCTAGCTGTCCTCAGTCAACTTAACCGACAGCCTAGAAACCTTAAAACACGGAAAGAGAGGGGTATCTTGAACACCAGCACGATTATCAGGCGGTTTGTGAGACTGAAGGTGCTTCTCGGACTCTTTCTGGTCTCAAGTGCCGGCCCCGTATGGGCAGGGGAGGTATATAGCTTCGGCGTGCTTAATCAGCAGTCGCCGGCAGCTACGGCAAGCTTGTGGAATCCGATCCTTCAATATTTGCAGTCTAAAACCGGTCTCGCTTTCAAGCTCAGGATGGGTACGACCGTACAAGAAACGGATGCCATGACATCGCGCGGCGAATTCGATTTTCTGTACAGCAATCACAATTTTGATCCCCGCTACGCCCAGGCGCATTACATACCCTTGGCCCAGTGGGGCGGGCATCCGCTCGTGGGACAGATCGTGGTAAACGCGGACTCGCCCATCAAGACCCTGGCAGGTCTGGAGGGCAAGACGGTCGCCTTTCCGTCCAGAGATGCTTTTGTGGCTTATCAAGTAACGGTACCAGCCTTAAAACAGGCACATGTGACAGTCAATCAGGTTTTTGGCGCCAATCAGCGTGGTACCGCCGTATTGCTTCAAACCGGCCGTGCCGATGCCGCCAGCCTCAACAAGCTATTCTCCGATCAGTTCCAAGCTGACAACAAGACCCGCTTCAGGGTACTTTATGAATCTGCGCCTTGGCCCAATATTCCGGTTCAGGCACATCTGCGGGTACCCAAGCGGGACGCAGAAGCCGTGCAACAAGCGCTAGTAAATATGGCCACCGATGCGGAAGGCAGAGACCTTCTGAAAACACTTGGCATTCCCGGATTTCTGACTGTAAAAGACGCAGATTACGATGCAACCAGACGTCTCTATCAGGAAGAGCTGTAAATCACATTCATCAGCAATACCCCGGGGACAATATTCATGAGCCTGCGCCTGCGTTTGTTTCTGGCGGTGACCATTGTCATTCTGGTCCATACCGGTACCCGGATTTTTCTGTTATCCCGGCAAGCTCAGGAACATGCCCATGCAACCCAGCAAGATCAGGGTCAGTGGGTGACCAGGACACTTGCACAAGTTCTGACCAATGCGTTGATTACCAACGACCTCGCCACGGTTCGCAGTACAGTGGAGTTGCTGTATTCGGAGAAAAAATTCCGACGTATTGCTGTGCTGGATGATCGCGGACATGTAATTGCAGACGCCCAACCGAGGGTAACTGCGCTGATTCCGCAAACTCCGGAGTGGTTTGTTTCCTACCTGAACCTACCCACAGAATCCAGCCATTTCCCGATTGTTATTGGCGGCGTTCGCTACGGCGAAGTAATGGCCACCGCATCCCATGGGGAAGCCATTGAGCATACCTGGAGTAACGTGCAACAGGAAGCTTGGCTTGCCCTCATTGAAATTGTGCTGCTTTCTTTTTTGCTATGGGGATTATTGACGGCGGGATTACGTCCCCTGACTCATTTATCAAATGCCGTACATCGCATCGGGGCTGGCGATTTTGGTACCCGCGTAAGGCATTCGGCCAGTCGCGAATTTCACGAGTTGATCACCGTTGTGAACGATATGTCTGAGAAGCTGCATATCTTTTACAAGGAACGCAAGGCCACCGAGGAGAACATACAGCGGTTAAATCAGGAACTTGAGGTCCGGGTTGATCAGCGCACCAAGGAGCTGGAATCGGCCAACGAGCGTCTGGCATATCAGGCTCTCCATGATTCACTCACGCACCTGCCCAACCGGACGCTGCTCTATGATCGACTTCGGCAAGCGATGCTCGCAGCTGACCGAGAGCATCATTCCGTCGCCCTGATGATGATGGACCTGAACCGATTCAAGGAAATCAACGATACCTTGGGCCACCATAGCGGGGATCTGGTATTACAGGCAGTCTCCTCGCGCATCACCAGTATACTGCGCCAAACCGACACCGCTGCACGTTTGGGTGGCGACGAATTTGCCCTTGTATTGCCAGGCATCAAAGATAAAGAAGCCGCGGTGGAGATTGCCAAAACGATGCTCGCGATTGTACAAAAACCTTTGGTGCTGGAAGGACGCAACCTCGATATCGGCATGAGTGTGGGGATTGCGCTCTATCCGGATCAGGGCAACGAAATCGACACCTTGCTGCAATGCGCAGATGCGGCCATGTATACGGCCAAACGAAGCCATAGCGGTTATGTGGTGTATAGCGAGATGAACGACAGTTTCAGCGTTGATCGTCTGGCACTGCAATCCGAGTTGCGGCATGCCATCGAAAACGATGAGCTCGAGTTGTTTTATCAGCCCAAAATTGACTGCAATACCCATCAAGTGAGCGGTGTCGAGGCACTGGTACGCTGGCGTCATCCGCGACATGGGCTCATGTTTCCGGATCAGTTCATTCCGCTGGCGGAGAGTACCGGCCTGATCAAGCCACTTACCACATGGGTAGTGCGTGATGGCTTGAAAAATTGTTGCGACTGGCATCAAAACGGGTTCAATTTGACCGTTGCGGTAAACATTTCTGCGATAAACCTGCAGGATCCTCTTTTTCCCGGGATTGTCGCCAATGCCCTGGAAGAAACCGGCGCAAAAGCAGAGTGGCTGGAGCTGGAGATTACCGAGACTGCGATCATGCTTGATCCCGCACTCGCCATTGACGCCATCAATCGTCTGCATGGTATGGGGGTGTCGCTTTCCATTGATGATTTCGGCACCGGATATTCTTCCATGGCGTATCTGCAAAAGCTGCTGGTGGCGAAGCTCAAAATCGATAAATCATTCGTATTGAACATGACGACGAATGCAAACGATGCCGTTATCGTGCGCTCCCTGATCGGACTGGCCCACAACCTGGGTCTCAGTGTCGTGGCCGAGGGCGTCGAAAACGATGAGGCATGGGAGGATCTTAAACGCCTGGGCTGCGACTCGGCACAAGGCTTCAATATGAGCCACCCCATTCCCAAGGATGAGCTTCTGGTCTGGCTGAAGCAGTCTCCCTGGGGGGCGAAAGATACTCTTTATCCGAATGCGTAGCACGGCTTGCTGAAGGAGGGTACCGTCGTCATTTAAGGCATTCGGCCTGCCAACCGCTCCCTAAGCCATAACCATCCCCGTTTGGTTACCATGTGTAGGCATTCACTGGGTGAGACACGATTCCGCCACAATATGTCACATTGGCTCAAGCCCCTGATTCCACGTATCATAACCGGCTTTCCGCCGTACCTAGCTCCGCCATGAATTCACGTACCGATTTACTCGTCGCAGCCCTCAAAAAACGCATCCTGATCCTCGATGGCGCCATGGGCACCATGATCCAGAGTTACAAGCTGGAGGAGGCAGATTATCGCGGTACGCGTTTTGCCGATTTTCCTCATGACCTGAAGGGCAACAACGATCTGCTGGCGCTGACACAGCCACACATTATTCGTGCCATACACGCCGCCTACCTGGAGGCCGGTGCGGATATCCTCGAGACCAACACCTTCAACTCGACCACGATTTCGATGGCCAATTACGGCATGCAGTCGCTGGCGTATGAGTTGAATCGCGAGGGGGCCAAGCTGGCGCGTGAAGT